>CAYXJA010000069.1:0-7794 GCA_964465425.1 uncultured Prolixibacteraceae bacterium
GATTTCCGTTTAATATCTTAATCTGATTCTTCTTCCATTCCAACAAATGACTACGAACACCTTCCATCAAACCATAAAAAGCAGTTTCTGCAGTATTGGGAATATATGAAAAGACAGTATTTTTAAGGTCAAAATTTATTTTTTTAAGTAAAGTATCAGACAACAATCGACCTAACTCCTTCCTTTCTTTATATATGTCCCTATCACTACCCCGAGAGAAATATATTCTCTCAAAGGAACATGACCTTTTTGTTTCTTTTACTCGTATCTGATCTACTGATACTTCTCCGGATTTTTTAACAATTAATGAATATCCCGGTTCCAATTCCCGTACATCTTCATATTGAACATTCATAACTGTCTGTATTACCGGGCGCTCAGAAGCTGCTACAACAATCTCATCATCAAAATAATAATATGCCGGCCTGATTCCCCATGGATCTCTGGCCATAAATACATCCCCATGACCAATCATTCCAACTATTGTATATCCTCCATCAAAATCCCGTGTCGACCTTTCAAGTATCTTCTGAATATCAAGATTGTCTTCTATTAAAGGCGATATCTCAATATTACTGTATCCTTCATTTTTGTATTGCCTGAATAACAATTGATTTTCTTCATCTAAAAAATGACCGATTTTTTCAAGAACAGTAACAGTATCTGTATATGCACTTGGATGCTGCCCCAAACTCATTAATTTATTAAATAATTCATCGGTATTGGTTAAATTGAAATTCCCTGCTAAAACTAAATTTCTTGATTTCCAATTATTTTGCCTCATAACCGGATGAACAAATTCAATTGAATTTCTACCGAAGGTCCCATACCTTAAATGTCCAATGTATGCTTCTCCAACATATGGCAGATTATTCTTTGCCCATTCAGAATTATTAAATAATTCCAAATTCTTTTTCTGAGATTTCCCATATAATTTAAAAATCCCATCAAAGATGTCTTTAATGGGATTCTCTTTCATAGATCTTGACCTGTGAAGATATTCCTGACCAGGTGTATTGTTTATTTTTAAAGATACCAACCCTGCTCCATCCTGACCTCTGTTATGTTGCTTTTCCATTAATAGATATAACTTATCCAAGCCATAACACCAGCTTCCATATTTCTCCTGATAATACTCAAGTGGCTTAAGTAACCTTATTAACGCAACCCCACATTCATGTTTTATCAACTCGCTCATCTTTTGTATCTAAATCAATAAACAGACATTCAATTATTACTCTCCAAATCAGGTAAATTTATTTCGTCCTCTACAACAAAAGTTGAAGAAAACTGATTTTCAATCATTCGCTTTACCTTTAAAGCTTCACTTCTTGTCCTGAAATCTCCAACCCTTACTCTAAAATCAGGAGACTGAAATAAAACATATACCTTCAAATCTTCATGCAACACAAGAAACTTAGCTTTTGCCTGATATGCACTTTCTTTATTGCCCTGAAAAATCTGAACCCGATATCCGTCAATCCCTGCTTTCCTTTTATTTTCTTCCTTGTGAATCTGAATTAAAGTATCTATCCGTGAATCTGAATTAATAGTTAAATTTCCTCCTGAAGTTATTGGATCTTGTCTTTCCCCATCTTGTAAGGCTAATAAAACAAATTCCTCTCCTTTGCTTTCTAACCTGTCCAAATTATCACGAACTAAGTCCGCTCCAATTGCAAAAGTCTTTAAAAACAGTAAAACAACTAAAAAAATGAAAGCTTTCATAATTCAATTTTTAAAATATTCCATTGAAGTTTGATAATGTAAAGATATATGATTTTTTATAAAATTAAAGGAGGGTATCTGAAAATTCAAACACCCTCCTCCTTTTATGGATATTTAAGGCTAACCACATTTGGAATGGCCACAATCCTTACAGGTAAGACATCCTTCCTGATAAATAATGTTGCTGGATCCACAGTTTCCACATTCTGAACCTTCTGCTTTGGTTCCGTCAGGGATATACTTTTTAAGGGCTCTTGCAACACCGGCCTTCCAGGTATTGATTGAATCATCGTTAAATAATAAGCTGGATACTAACTCCACAACTTTATGGATCGGCATACCATGTCTTAAAGTCCCTGATATCAATTTTGCATAATTCCAAAATTCAGGATTAAACTTATCCGACAATCCTTCCATAGTTGTCTTGTATCCTCTCTTATTTATATATTGAAAATCGTATCTCGATTCTTCACCTTCTCTTTTCTTGATGATTGTTCCTTGAGTAACTGAACGTGGTATCAACAAGCCTTCTTCATCATCAGCCAAACCTGTAAATATTTCGTAAGGCATACCGTCAATTAAACCAATGAAAGCAATCCATTTCTCACGGTTATTTTGAAAACGAACTACATCTGCCTCTAAACTTTCCGGTCTCTTTGTCGGGAATGATGTTGAACTGATTAATTGATCTTCCGGTTTTTTCTTCTTATCAGAAATCAATACTCCTGAACGTGAACCATCACGATAAACAGTCACTCCCTTACAGCCTGATTTCCACGCTTCAAAATAAACCTGATCAACAAGATCTTCAGTTGCATCTTCCGGCATATTAATAGTAACGCTGATCGAATGGTCAACCCATTTTTGAATCCTGCCCTGCATCCTCACCTTATTCAACCAATCAACATCATTTGAAGTTGACTTATAGTAAGGTGATTTTTCAATCATAACATCCAATTCTTCCTGAGAGTATTTTTTACTTGTATCAATTCCGTTGGCCTGCATCCATACTTTAAACTTATGATGGAATACACTGTATTCTTCCCAGCTGTCGCCTACTTCATCAATAAAATCTATCTGAACATCCTTATCATTTGGATTTACTTTTCTACGCCTCTTATATACAGGTAAGAAAACAGGTTCAATTCCTGATGTTGTTTGGGTCATCAAACTTGTTGTTCCTGTAGGAGCTATTGTCAACAAGGCAATATTCCTTCTGCCATGCTTAACCATTTCTGCATATAATTCACCATCAGCTTCTTTAATCCTGTTGACAAAAGGATTGTTTTTTTCTCTGTTTGAATCATATATAGTAAATGCTCCTCTTTCTTTTGCCATCTGAACCGATGATCTGTATGCTTCAAGGGTTACTGTTTTATGAATTTCTTCTGAAAAGTCAATTGCAATTTCACTTCCATATCTTAAACCTAAAGCAGCAAGCATATCTCCTTCAGCAGTTATACCAACTCCTGTCCTTCTGCCTTCTTTTGCCTTCTTACGAATGTTCTTCCATAACTGAAGTTCAGTTGCCTTTAATTCTTCATTTTCAGGATCATTAACAATCTTGCCAATAATGCTGTCAATCTTTTCAAGCTCCAAATCTATAATGTCATCCATTATTCTTTGTGCCATCCCTACATGATTCTTGAATAAATCAAAGTTGAACCTTGCTTCTTTTGTAAATGGCTTATCTACATACGAATACAAATTCAAAGCTATCAACCTGCAACTATCGTACGGACACAATGGTATCTCACCACATGGATTTGTTGAAACAGTCTTATAACCCAGATCTGCATAACAATCAGGTAAAGATTCTTTTATAATTGTATCCCAGAATAATATCCCCGGCTCAGCCGATTTCCATGCATTATAGACTATCTTTTCCCAAAGACTCCTTGCATCTATTTCTTTTTGGAATGTTGGTTCTTTTGAATAAGTCGGATAATTCTGAACGTAGCTCTTGCCTTCATTAACCGCCCTCATGAATTCATCATCAATCTTAACTGAAATATTTGCACCTGTTACCTTACCCTGCTCCAATTTTGCGTCAATGAATTGCTCTGAATCAGGATGCTTAATTAATACTGAAAGCATTAATGCTCCCCTTCTTCCATCCTGAGCAACTTCTCTTGTTGAATTTGAATACCTTTCCATGAAAGGAACCAAACCTGTTGATGTCAATGCAGAATTGAGAACAGGAGAACCTTTTGGCCTGATATGTGATAAATCATGACCTACCCCACCTCTTCTTTTCATGAGCTGAACCTGCTCCTGGTCTATCTTCATTATCCCGCCATAAGAATCTGAACTTCCATCATTTCCGATAACAAAACAATTCGACAATGATGCAATTTGGAAATTATTCCCAATTCCGGTCATCGGCCCTCCCTGAGGGACAATATATTTAAATTCTTTTAAAACACTATATATTTCTTCTTCACTAATAGGGTTTGCATAGGTCTTTTCGATCCTTGCAATCTCTTTGGCCAACCTGTGATGCATGTCATCAGGGGTCAACTCATAGATGTTTCCATGCGAATCTTTTAACGCATACTTATTTACCCATACTCTTGCAGCTAAATCATCACCCTTGAAATATTTCAACGATGCCTGATACGCTTCATCGGAAGAATAAGTTCTTCTCTTAGTTTTAATAACTTCTACATTTTCCAGCTCCATAATTCTTTTAAAAAAGGGGGTTAACACTCATAATTTAGGTTATTGCGATTCTTCGGGATTTTAAAAAATTACCGGTATCGAAAATACAACGATGATTACAAAATGGATAACATTTTTTGAAGAAGTTATTAAGAAGTTATCAACTTTGCTGTATTACATTACTTAATATCAACGATTTGGATATTTGCAAAATTGAAAAAGTTAACCAAAAAGAAAATCGCTAAAATGGAAATGCTATATATTCATATTGAAAATTTCGCAAAAAGTCAATAGCTGAAGAGTAAAAAACCAAAATAAAAATTAACAATCAACTGTTGAAAACAGCATTGATGATTTTATTGGTGGCACCTACATTTTCTTTTACATAGTTGGCTGCCTTCCTTGATATAGTATTTACAATGCTTGAGTCTTTTAATAAATGAGTCATTAAAGTATTAAACTCTTCTATATTATTTACAGGAAATGCACTGTTAATCTCTACCAATTCACGCGCCTCCCTGAATTTCTCATAATTAGGCCCGAATAATATCGGCATCCCAAATGCAGCCGGTTCAAGTACATTGTGAATTCCGGCTCCAAATCCTCCCCCTACAATCGAAACTAAACTATATTGATATAATGATGTTAACAACCCGTAACAATCAATTACCATAACTTTCCTTCCAACCATTGATGATGGTGTTGCCTTACTGTAACATATTACATTATTTTCTCCAAATTGCTTTTTAATCCTCGAAATATTCTCTTCGTTTACTTCGTGAGGTGCTAAAATTATTTTTAAATCCGGATATATTCTTAAATACTGCATAAGTAAAGCTTCCTCAGCCTTCCAGCTGCTTCCTGCTATAATTGCCTTTTTTGAATCTAAAAATTGCTCTATAACCGGAAGTGGTTTAACGTTCTCAAAAATATGAGCTACCCTGTCAAAACGAGTATCTCCTGTGATAGTATAATTTTGAATTTTAAGTTTCTCCAACAACTCCCCGGATTCTTTGTTCTGTATGAAAAAATGGGTTGCCAGCTTTAATAGCTTCCTGTACCAACCACCATACCACTTGAAAAATAATTGATCTTCCCTGAATATCGATGAAACAAAGTACACAGGTATCGACTTCTTTTTCAGAACCTTTAGAAAATTAAACCAATACTCATACTTTATAAAAAACACCACTTCAGGATTAATCTCTTTTATAAACTTCTTAGCGTTTCTCCTGGTGTCTAGTGGAAGATAACATACGTAATTTACCTTATCATAGTCTTTTTGAACTTCATATCCTGATGGCGAGAAAAATGTCAATACAATATTCTTCTCAGGATATCTTTTTTTAATTTCTTCAATTAAAGGCCTCCCCTGCTCAAACTCACCAAGTGATGAACAATGAACCCAAACACTCTTCCCTTCAAAGCCTTTTTCTGTTTTTATTCTTTTTAATAAGTCCTTCCTGCCTTCAAGCCATTTTTTTGCCTTAGGATTCCTTGACGCTGAAAGTTTTACTAATATCAAATAAACTTTTAATCCAAAATTGTAGATAAAACGCATAGTCTCTTTTTAAATTCCGGCCTCATAACCAACATCATCCAATAAAACCGGCTCCTTGGATGCTTTTACTGCCAACTCATCACACCTCTCGTTATACTCGTTTTCTGAATGTCCTTTTATCCAAATAAAATTTACTTTGTGCTTCTTGTATGTTTTAAGAAATCTAATCCATAAATCCGGATTTTTTTTTCCTTTGAAATCTTTCAGCACCCACGACATCAACCAACCTTTATTAACTGAGTCAACAACGTACTTCGAATCAGTATATATCGTCACGTTACAATTATCATGCTTTAAATTCTCCAACGCTGTTATTACTGCAAGTAACTCCATCCTGTTGTTGGTTGTTAGTTTATATCCTGCAGAAAACTCTTTCTTGTAACTGCCTGACATCATAACAATTCCATATCCTCCGGGTCCGGGATTTCCCCTCGATGCGCCATCGGTATAAACCGTAATATATTGTTGTATCTTCGTTTCAGTCACTTATATTTCATCTAAATAAGATGGCAGGCAAATTTATAAAAAATGATGTTTTCAGACTATTTTATTATTGTCAATTCATTAAGTATATTTTCTGCTCCTGCAAATTTATCAACAACCCACAACACAAATCTTATATCAACATTAATACACCTTTGATATTCAGGAGTGTATGTTAAATCACTACTCATTGCTTCCCAATTGCCATCAAAGGCAATTCCTATCAACTCACCTTTATTATTTATAACCGGACTACCCGAATTACCCCCTGTTATATCATTGTTGGTAATAAAACACGTATGTAAGGTCCCATCTTTATCAACATATTCTCCATAATCCTGAGCATAATACAAGTTCTTCAATCTTGGCCAGACATCAAATTCCCTGTCGCCCGGAATTTCCTTTTCAATATATCCTTTAAGTGTTGTAAAATAATCATAATGAATAGCTTCAGCCGGATAATAATCTTTTACTCTTCCATACGACAATCTCAAAGTTGAATTTGCATCAGGATAAAAATCCTTACCGGCATCCATTTCCATCAATCCCTTTACCAGCAAACGATAACCTTTGTCAAGCTTTGATTCATCTTTTTCATTTTCCTCCCTCACTTTTTTTAACTCCTGACTTACTTCCTGAGCTATCTTATATAAAGGATCCATTTCAAGTACAAAATAACGAGGCTTTTTCAAAAAGGATTTTAACTTGTTCTCATCACCGAAAATACTCTTGCTGTAAAGGCGTTCAACCCACTTGTCGTAATCACCCCCATACTTAGTTTGAATTTCACGGTAAAAACCCGGTAAATACTTTTTATTTACATTCTTTTCAAATACCTCAGTTAGCGACGACATTACTTTCTTATCAGTTTCCGGATCATAATCCTTGAAAAAATCTTTTACCGTTTCTTTAAGCCTGTCAGTATATATTTCCAGCACTTCTGCACTCGTCCCTTTCTGTAAAACACTTTTCAACTGCCTAAACTTCAAAGCTAGCCCAATTATTTCCGGTCCTGCAATGAATGACTCAATTAAAAATTGCTGTGCTATATCATCTTCATTATATGTATATGCTTCTGAAATAATGCTTAAGGTTTCTCCGTATTTATTTTTACGCTCCTCATTTTCATTTACCCATTTTTTAAATTCTTCTTCCTTTTGCTTTTTCTTTTCAATAATATCCATCCTCTTCAACCTGAAGTTCTGGCCGATACTGTATTTATAATAGTTTGAACTCCGGGCATATTTGCTTGCATATTGCAAAGTTGGCTTTGCCCCCGTATTCATATATTCTTTAACTATTTCAAGCTTTTCCTTTCGGTTCTTTATCCTTGAATTATTTACACTCTCCTGTAAAAGACTGAC
>CAYXJA010000070.1:0-4516 GCA_964465425.1 uncultured Prolixibacteraceae bacterium
AGAACGTCTTCTTATCAGTTCTTTAGATGCCGATATTTATGAAGTTGAAGAAAAGGTCCACAGCCTTAACGGATTGTTCATACCCGCTCATATATACCGACCTTATAACGGCATTATCAATCAATTAGGCTTTATCCCATCAAACCTTAAAGCTGATGCTATTGAAGTTACTTCTCTTGATGAAATCAACACCTTTAATAAAAATGGAATAGGATCTGAAAATCTTTCATTTATTAAAAATTCTGATGCCCATACCCCCGGGATGATAGGTAAGTCATTTACAACTTTTGAAATGGAATCTGTTTCGTTTTCTGAAATAAAAATGGCCCTTAATAATCATAATGGCAGAAAGGTAATTTTAGATGGCCTTCACCAATGAAAATTTAGATTAATTTTTAAGTGATTTTTCATCCAAATTCCTTAATATTGTTTACGTAGTAATTTTTCAAGTATTTTTGGGCAATAAATGTTTCAAAATAAATGACCGAACTATCACTGCATATCCTCGACATCGTTCAGAATTCAATTACAGCACAAGCTTCATTGATTAGTATTGTTATTGATGAAGACATCAAAAATGATAAGTATACAATTATAATTACCGATAACGGGACAGGGATGGACAGTGAAACCTTAAGCAAAGTTACCGATCCATTTTTTACTTCAAGAACAACCAGAAAGGTTGGTGTGGGAATTTCTCTTTTTAAACAAAATGCCGAACAGACTGGCGGGAGCCTGAATATTGAATCAGCTCCGGGTGTAGGTACTTCACTTACAGCTGTTTTCGGACATTCTAATGTCGACAGACCAATTTTAGGTGATATAGCCGGGACTATGACTTTACTCATAGGAGCTAATCCACAAATACGTTTTATTTATGAGCATAAAACTCCTTTGAGTGATTTTGAGTTCGATACCAAAGATGTTAAAGCTGAACTTGAAGGAGTGCCTATTAACCAGCCCGATATATTACGGGTATTGAAGGAGTTGATAGAAGAAAATCTTAAATTGATAGAAGCAGCTGATTGATAAGGATGAATCGCAGATCGGCATAAGCCCATATTCAAATGCGAGTTCCATCTGATCTTAAAATATAAATTTTATTCGAATGAAAATCAAATCCTTGGATGATCTGCGTAAGATAAAGGCAGACGTCAGTGAAAAAATGAAGCTTAGAGAGCAAGCTGAAAATTCCGATAATATTGTTCAGGTTAAAGTTGCAATGGCTACTTGTGGTATTGCTGCAGGGGCCAGAGATATAATGACATTTATTATCGATGAACTTGAATTTCAAGGGATAGATGCTATTGTCACTCAAACAGGATGCATGGGCTTTTGCTATGCTGAACCTACTGTTGAAGTTATCATTCCGGGACAAGCTCCTGTTGTTTATGGTTTTGTTAACAAAGACAAAGCCCGTGATATTATTACAGAACATATAATGAAAGGCGAAATCGTTGACGGGATGATTCCTGTTAATTATAAGACAATCAACGAACAATAACATAACTCAAAATTATTGTAATGGCTGATTTCAAAATGCACATATTAGTTTGTGGTGGTACCGGTTGCAGGGCTTCACATTCAGAGAAAATTGTTTTAAACCTTAAGTCAGGCTTAAAGGAAAGAAACCTTGAAAAGGAAATTAAGGTGATTACTACCGGATGTTTCGGCTTTTGCGAAAAAGGTCCGGTTGTTAAAGTAGTTCCCGATAATACTTTCTACACTGAGGTTCGTCCTGAAGATGTTAATGATATTATTGAAGAACACATAATTAAAGGTCGTCCGGTAAGGCGCTTACTTTATGTGAATCCTAAAAATGAATATCATGTAACCAGCACTGCTAATATCGATTTTTATAAGAAACAGGTTAGAATTGCCTTACGAAACTGTGGTTTTATTAATCCTGAAAATATTGAAGAGTATATTGCCCGTGATGGCTATTCTGCCCTGGGCGTTTGCTTATCGGAAAAAACACCTTCTGAGGTTATTTCTCTTATCAAGGATTCAGGCCTCAGGGGCAGGGGTGGCGGCGGTTTCCCAACCGGTCTTAAATGGGAAATCACTTCTAAATCACAAAGCGATCAGAAATACGTGGTATGCAATGCAGATGAAGGCGACCCCGGTGCTTTTATGGACAGATCTATCCTTGAAGGTGATCCACATTCAGTTATAGAAGCTATGGCAATCTGCGGATATAGTATAGGCGCGGACAAAGGCCTGGTTTATATCAGGGCTGAATATCCTCTTGCTATCAACCGTTTGAAAACAGCAATCAATCAGGCTCGTGAATATGGCTTGCTTGGTGACGATATTTTAGGTACAGGATTTAATTTTGATATTGAACTCAGATATGGTGCCGGAGCTTTTGTTTGCGGCGAAGAAACTGCTTTGATTCATTCAATGGAAGGCTCAAGGGGTGAACCTACTTTCAAACCTCCTTTCCCTTCTGTTTCAGGTTATCTTGGTAAACCTACAAATGTTAATAACGTTGAGACTTTTGCCAATATTCCGGTTATCATCAATAAAGGCCCTGAGTGGTTTAGTAGCATTGGTACTGAAAAATCAAAAGGAACAAAGGTTTTTGCTTTAGCCGGAAAGGTTAATAACGTTGGTCTTATCGAAGTTCCAATGGGTATTACCCTCCGTGAAGTTATTTTCGATATTGGAGGAGGAATCAGAAATGGCAAGAAATTCAAAGCCGTACAAACAGGTGGACCTTCCGGTGGATGTCTTACTGAAAAACATCTCGACACTCCAATAGATTACGATACTCTTATTGCTGCCGGATCAATGATGGGATCAGGTGGTATGATTGTTATGGATGAAGATGATTGCATGGTCTCGATTGCCAGATTTTATCTTGAATTTACACTCGACGAATCGTGCGGTAAATGTACACCTTGCAGAATCGGGAACAAACGTCTGCATGAAATCCTTACCAAAATTACAATGGGTGAGGGAACAATGAACGATATTGAAAAGCTCAGAATGTTGTCGGGAGTTATTAAAGATGCTTCATTGTGCGGATTAGGTCAGACTTCACCGAACCCGGTTTTATCAACACTGGATAACTTTTACCATGAATATGAAGCTCATGTTAAAGATCAAAGCTGTCCGGCAGGTCAATGTAAAAAACTGATTCGATATAGCATAAATGCTGAACTATGTACCGGTTGCACCCTTTGTTACAGGAATTGTCCTGTGGGGGCAATTACCGGAGAAAGAAAAATGCCGCATTATATCGATCAGTCTATATGTATTAAATGTGGTATCTGCTTTGAAAAATGTAAGTTCAAAGCCGTCAGCATTAACTAATCAGAAAAATATTGAAAATGGATACGATAAAATTAACAATAGACAATAAAGAGCTGGAAGTTGAAAAGGGGACAACAATCCTTGAAGCAGCGCGGAAAGTAGGTGTGCACATTCCTACGCTTTGTCACATGAAACTTGATGATATGGGCATTGAAAATAAGCCCGGAGGCTGCAGGGTTTGTGTAGTTGAAGTTAAAGGAAGAAAAAATCTTGCTTCCGCCTGCGTTACTGAAGCTGATAACGGAATGTTGATTAATACTCATTCCATGAGGGTCGTTAATGCCCGAAGAACAATTCTTGAGCTTATAATTTCTGACCATCCATACGAATGCCTGACCTGCGCTAAAGCCGGAGAGTGTGAACTGCAAAAGCTGGCTCAGGATATGGGAATCAGGGAAATTCATTACCAGGGAGAGAAATCAACATACAGAGAAGATACATCACCTGCCATTATTCGCGATATGGATAAATGTATAATGTGCAGAAGGTGTGAAATGATGTGTAATGAAGTTCAGACTGTAGGCGTTCTTTCTGCTATAAACAGAGGATTTCAGGCCGTTGTTTCACCTGCTTTCGAGGAAAATCTCGATCATTCAGTATGTACATATTGTGGTCAATGCGTAGCTGTTTGTCCGACCGGCGCTTTGACTGAAGTAAACCATACACCTGCTGTAATCCGTGCCTTATCTGATCCCAATAAAACTGTTATTGTTCAGACGGCTCCTGCTGTAAGGGCTGCCTTAGGCGAAGAATTCGGATTGCCTGCCGGAACTCTTGTTACAGGTAAAATGGCATCAGCTTTAAGAAGATTGGGTTTTGACTTTGTCTTTGATACTGATTTTGCTGCCGATCTTACTATCATGGAAGAAGGCACTGAATTGCTGTCAAGACTTACAAGACATCTGGAAGGAGATACTTCAGTGAAACTTCCAATTCTTACTTCTTGTTGCCCTGCCTGGGTTAAATTCTTTGAACATCAGTTTCCAACGATGATTGACATTCCTTCTTCTGCCAAGTCACCTCAGCAAATGTTTGGTGCTATTGCCAAAACTTACTTTGCTGAAAAACAAAATATAAAGAGGGAAGACCTGGTTGTTGTTTCTATTATGCCTTGTGTTGCAAAAAAATACGAGTGTAGCAGAGATGAATTCAAGGTAAATGGAAACCCTGATGTTGATTATGCTTTGACTACCAGAGA
>CAYXJA010000070.1:4616-7785 GCA_964465425.1 uncultured Prolixibacteraceae bacterium
ATGAATTCAAGGTAAATGGAAACCCTGATGTTGATTATGCTTTGACTACCAGAGAACTGGCTGCTTTAATAAAGCTTGCCAATATTGACTTTATGTCCCTTGAAGATGAAGAGTTTGATCACCCTCTGGGTGAATCTACCGGAGCAGCTGTAATCTTCGGAACAACAGGTGGTGTTATTGAAGCTGCTGTCAGAACTGCCTATGAATTACATACTAAAAAACCTTTACCAAAAGTTGATTTCGAAGAGCTTAGAGGTATGGAAGGAGTAAGAGAAGCAATAATCGACTTTGATGGTCTTCCAATCCATATTGGTATTGCTCATGGACTGGGCAATGCACGTAGACTTCTGGAAGATATTCAATCAGGTAAGTCGCACTATCATGCTATTGAAATAATGTCATGCCCGGGCGGTTGCATTGGTGGCGGCGGACAACCTTATCATCATAGTAATTCAGAAGTATTGAAAGCACGCCAGATGGCAATTTATAGCGAGGATTCAATGAAGGTTATAAGAAAATCGCACGAAAATCCTTATATCGTTAAGCTTTACGAAGAATTTCTCGGCAAGCCTATGAGCGAAAAGGCTCATCATCTGCTACATACCGGATATTTCGACCGTAGTACTAAAATTGTAAAAGAAGGTTAACCCTAAAAATAATGTCATGCCAAAGATTAAGTTATCGGAATACGCAATAAATACTGTTAAGGAAGTTTGTTCCGCATTTAATAACAGCGAAGGGGAGCTGATTAATGTTTTACATCAGGTTCAGCATAAATTAGGTTATTTACCGGCTGAGATACAGGAGTTAATTGCTAAAGAGCTGAATATTTCTGTTGCCAAAGTTTATGGTGTAGTTACCTTTTATTCCTTCTTCACAATGAAACCTCAGGGCGAGCATCCAATTTCAATTTGTATGGGTACAGCCTGCTATGTAAGAGGGGGAGAACAAGTACTTGATGAATTTAAACGTCAGTTGAAAATTGATGTCGGAGAAACCACCGCTGATGGGAAGTTTTCTCTTAGCGCCCTCCGTTGTGTAGGTGCTTGCGGACTGGCTCCCGTTGTAATGATTGGTGAAAAGGTTCACGGTAGAGTTGCTCCTGCTGATGTTAAAACTATTCTATCGGAATATAAAGAAGGATGTGTAAAATAGCATTTTTACCCGACAACAGTGATCTTTTTCCTGGTTTTTTGTGTAATTGGCACTCCTGTTTAAAATAATATTTTTAACTTTATAAAATTGTTTCGACTCGATTATTAAACTTAAATTATCATATTCTATGAAAAATATTTTGTTCATTATTTGTGTGTTTGCAACAATTTTTGCTTCCGCACAAAACCAACTTTCTGATTATACAAGTTCCAGTATTCCATCGTCTGGAAGCCCTTCAGGATTAGTCAATGGTCCTTTGACGGCTCCAACAGGAGTATCATTCTTTGTCACTCGTACAGATTTTGATGCGGCTGCCCCCGGGTTGCCGATTGAAGGATTTGAAAATGCCAATATCGGTGTCAATGATGTAGCTGCGATATCCTCACCATTGAATTCAAACACCAACAATAGCTACTTCTCCGTTGGAGATATTCTGCCTGGAATATCAATTAGTTGTAGTGATATTAACCATACAACTGATGGGTTAGCGGTTGCAGGTGCAGGATTTGCCGGAAATACATCCAAAATAGTAGTTGCAAATTATTTTCCAGATAGTGAAATTATTACTTTCAACCCTCCGGTTACTGCTGTAGGGCTGGATGTTATTGAATTTATGGGTGGATCTTCTTGTACAATTAACATTTATAATGCAAGTTCTGGGTTAATTGCCTCAACAACTTCAGTAAGTAGTGCAACAGGTGTATTTTTTGGGGTTACATCCTCAACACCAATCGGCAGCATTGAAATATTCTCAACTTCTAATGGAGCTGAAGGTGCAGATAATATTGCTTTTGGAAGCCAAAAAGCGGTGCCAGTTTCCAATTGGGCAATCTATTTAGTATTTTTCTTAATTGCTGGAACAATTCTGTTGAGTTTCAGGAAAAAGATTTTGCATAAAACTGCCTAATTATTCATTTCAAAATATACAGGTCAACCTATTATAAGGCAAAGAGGTCGTTATTCTAACGGCCTCTTCTTTTTTTTGGTAATTTGATATTTCTATACAAAGTCAAAGATTAATAAAGAAATTAACCTAACTCCTAGTGCTTAAAGTCCTTTTTTATCAGGTTTATAGATTCATCTTTGTGGATGAGGAAACCGGAACATTGTCACAATTCTCCATTTGACGATTCAAGATAATAATAGCCTCCAATCATAGCAGCGGAAATCTCCTTGCAGAAACTTTCTTTACCTTTTCCCAACTGACTTTGTAACCCATTGGTCGCCATATGTTTCAATGAATCTGTTTACAAAATCGATAATAGAATTTTTATTGGACAGCCATGACACATTGTATTGGTCAAAATTTTTCAAATTGCCGGTTTTGTAATAATCTACCAGATATTGAATAACATTGTTATCAAGTAAAATTTTTACTTTTCATGGTTACAATTGTTGCTTCAGAACTTCAAAGGTAACTTACCTGGTTAGTTCGAAAAAAGATTGGCTCGGTTAAATTTTTTACCGGACAACGGTGATAAAATAAATAAAGTTCAAGATTCTAAATAAAAAAACCCGGTCGTTTAAACCGGGTTTTTTATTTTATGTTTCTTTCTTATTTATCAGAAAATGTGGAATGCAACAGTAACACCTGCAACAACCACAGATACCATCGACATAAGCTTGATAAGAATATTCAAACTTGGTCCTGATGTATCTTTAAATGGGTCACCAACAGTATCACCAACAACAGCGGCCTTGTGAGTCTGGCTGCCTTTGCCTCCGAGATTTCCTTTTTCAATGTATTTCTTTGCATTGTCCCATGCTCCTCCGGCATTATTCAACATTACTGCCAACGTAAAGCCTGTTGTCATTCCTCCCATTAAAAGACCAACCACTCCTGCAACTCCAAATACTAAACCTATTACAACAGGAACGGCTATAGCTAATAATGCTGGTAGCATCATTTCTTTCTGAGCTCCTCTTGTTGAAATTTCAACGCACTTTGCATATTCAGGTTTTCCTTTTCCTTCAAGGATTCCCGGTATTTCACGGAATTGTCTTCTTACTTCAT
>CAYXJA010000071.1:0-3913 GCA_964465425.1 uncultured Prolixibacteraceae bacterium
TATACGATACTTCCGGAAGGCTTGCACGTATGAGTTATTATCAGAATGGTGAAGTGGTGATTGACTCCAATTATTTCTTTCAGTATTTTGTTGATAATGTTTTAAAGGGAATAATCAGGGGAGAAATAACACAGGGCGAAGGTTGTTACAATGGTTCAGTTTATTTGTTGAATGAAGCAGGAAATCTAAGTTCCTACAGTATAAAAAGTATGGGACAGTTGATTTTCAGTACAACTTGTGATCCAACCGGAGTATGCACTAATACGTGGATTGATCAGTTTGATTCTGATTCGAGATGTTGGGAATATGATAGTGCTTCTTTTGAATCAGGAGAGATGATTATTCACAATCAGAAAGAAATTTCTACAGCTATTTATAATCCTCCTGTTGAAATAGATATTCACAATCCCTTTGTTTATGTTGTTCATATTCCAAAGAAAAGAAATACAGTAAAACAGGGAGTTGTTGTTGGATGGAATGATCCTGATAATTATTACTTAATTGAAATTTCTCAGTCTGAATTCTTTTCAATTCTTTATTATAAGGATGGACAATATTTTCCAATAACTGATGGCAGAAAGCCTTTTCAGAAGAAGCAAGATGACATAAATGAAGTAAAGATATCAAGTAATGGTAAAAGTTTGATTTTTGAAATAAATCAAAAAATAGAAACAATAATTCCTCTGCCCGATTTTAAGGGCAATCGGATTGGGCTTGTTGCCAGAAGCAAGGGAAATGCCAGATTTTCAGATATATTATTTAAGTATCCTATGAAACCGGATTCTGAATTCTATACCGGAAAATGGGTAGGAAAGTGCACAGGTTTCTTTATTTCACCGAATGGGAAAATTTTAACAACATACGATGCAATTGCTGATGCAAAAAGTATCAGAGTAAAAGGAGAGATTAATGGACAAAAGTTTGTATTGCCTGCAAAATTAGTAAGAGCAGAAGAAGATATTAATCTGGCAGTTCTGCAAGTAGAAGATTCATTATTTAAAGCGTTTGAAGAATTACCATTTGGATATAAGGACACAAAACCTGCAAGTGAAACAAATGCATTTTCAGTAGGTTATCCTAATGCAACTGCAGGAATATTAACAAAACCGGAAATTTTTTATGGGAAGGTATTGCCCAATTCTTCATCTTCAAGTGCAAACGACAGAGTGCTGGAAATGTCATTCAGGTTTGGAATGATTGGGTCTCCCGTTTTTGATTTGGATGCAAATTTAATTGGGATTGTGGCTGCGAAGGGATTAGATTTGAAATATTCTGAAGTGATAGAATTTTCGCAGCATGTCAGATTATTCTCGGGGCATATGGGAAAATATACCCGTAATTATATGTCGCCATATAAAGAATTGAAAAAGAATGATAAAGCAGCCAGGTTGTCAGAACTGACTGTAATAATTGAGTCGAGTATCTTTGATCTTAACAAGATAGAATACAATATTGAAAATTCTACTCGGGTTGATGATGAAATAATGTCAGGAGATGAAGAAGTGCCGGCTGACGATTTAGAATCTGAAAGTGAAGACGCGATAGAAGAACCTTTTGAAGAAGAGGGAGTAATTGAAGAGTGAGATAATTAAATCTCACTCTCTTTTAGTTTTTCAGCGTTTTCTTCAATTTGTAATTTCTCAATTATTTCTTCAATATCACCATCGATAATAGCAGGTAAATTATATAAAGTCAGACCTATGCGGTGATCAGTGACTCTGCCTTGCGGCCAGTTATATGTTCTGATTTTTGCAGATCTGTCACCGGTAGAAACCATTGTTTTTCTTTTTGAAGCTATCTCGTCAATATATTTCTGATATTCCATATTGTAGATACGGGTTCTAAGCTCAGTCATTGCTTTTGCAAGGTTTTTCAGCTGGGATTTTTCATCCTGACAAGTAACTACAATTCCGGTTGGAATGTGAGTAAGCCTGATGGCTGAATAAGTAGTGTTTACACTTTGACCTCCGGGGCCTGAAGAACAATAAGTATCTTTTCTGATGTCGCTTTCCTTAAGTTCTACGTCAAATTCTTCAGCTTCAGGAAGAACAGCAACGGAAGCTGCTGATGTGTGAACTCTGCCCTGAGTTTCAGTCTGAGGAACGCGTTGTACACGGTGTACTCCGGATTCATATTTTAGTATTCCATAAACGCCATCTCCGGTAACTTTAGCAACAATTTCTTTATATCCTCCTGCAGTTCCTTCGTTTGAGTTTGTTACCTCTAATCTCCAGCCTTTACGTTCGCAGAATTTGGAATACATTCTGAAAAGATCGCCTGCAAATATGCTTGCTTCATCTCCACCTGTTCCTGCGCGGACTTCAAGGATTGCGTTTTTATTGTCTTCGGGATCAGCAGGGACAAGTAATATTTTAATTTCCTGTTCTTTAGGTTCAACCTGGCTTTCAAGCAGCAAGAGTTCTTCTTTAGCTAATTCCCGCATTTCTTCATCAGTTTCAGTTGATAGTAATTCTTTGGTAGAATTAATATTATCGATGATGTTTTTGTATTCCCGGAAGGTATTAACAAGATCTTCAAGACGTCTGTATTCCTGATTAAGTTTTACATACCTTTTCATGTCGCTTGTAGCGTCAGGATCTGTAATCTGATGAGAAACTTCATCAAAACGGTATCTTATATTTTCAAATTTTTCGAGTAAATTATTATCTGCCATTTGGTGTTATATCAATATTCAAAAACTCCTTTTTCTGATTTAATTGTAAGTCTTTTTCCATCACTATTTTCCACTCTTCCAATGATTTGAGCATCTATGTTGAAAGATTTGGAAATTTCGATAATATGTTCTGCGTATTGAGGTTCAATATAAATTTCTAATCGGTGACCCATATTAAAAACTTTATACATTTCTTTCCATTCAGTTTTTGATTCTTTCTGAATAATATCAAAAAGGGGAGGGACAGGGAAAAGGTTATCTTTTATAACGTGGACGTTGTTTACGAAATGAAGTACTTTAGTTTGGGCGCCTCCTGAACAATGAATTATTCCGTCGATATTTTCCCTGTATAGATCAAGAATCTTTTTTACAACAGGAGCATATGTTCGGGTAGGCGATAATACCAGGCGACCTGCATCAATATTGAGATTTTCAATAGCCTGAGTAAGTTTATAACTTCCTGAATAAATCAATTCATCAGGTACCTCAGGATCGTAGCTTTCAGGATATTTAGATGAAAGATATTTTTCAAAAACATCGTGGCGGGCTGAAGTCAGGCCATTGCTACCCATGCCTCCGTTGTATGAATTCTCATAAGTAGCCTTTCCGCTTGAAGATAATCCGATAATTACATCACCGGCTTTAATATTTGAGGCGTCAATAACATCTGAACGTTTCATTCTGCAGGTAACTGTAGAATCAACAATAATTGTACGAACAAGATCTCCAACATCAGCTGTTTCGCCACCTGTAGGAATCACATTTATTCCAAGTTGTGATAATTCGTTGCACAGTTCAGTAGTAGCATTGATAATTTCTGCAATAACTTCACCCGGAATTTTGTTTTTATTGCGACCGATAGTAGATGAAAGGAGGATGTTTTCACAAGCTCCAACACATATCAGGTCATCAATATTCATAATTAAAGCATCCTGGGCAATTCCTTTCCATACGGTAAGATCACCTGTTTCTTTCCAGTATATATAGGCAAGTGAAGATTTAGTACCTGCGCCGTCGGCATGCATGATATTACAATATTCAGGATCACCTCCCAGAAAGTCAGGAACAATTTTACAAAAGGCTTTAGGAAAGAGACCTTTATCTATATTTTTAATAGCATTATGTACGTCTTCTTTGGAAGCTGAAACACCCCGTTGATCATATCTGCCGGAAATACTCATATTAAAATAATTTGACTGCAAAGGTAATATTTTTTGCAAATCAGAATAATCAGATATA
>CAYXJA010000071.1:4013-5491 GCA_964465425.1 uncultured Prolixibacteraceae bacterium
ATAATAACCCGGATAGAAAATAGCTTGGTCAATTACAGGCCATATTTTATAATTATGAATTCGGCCTACTTCAATTTGTTTTATCAATTCATTAAAGAAATTAAAAATAGAATCATTGCTATATGTTTGTTTTCTTAAATCATACCATCTTTTTTGAAAGAGCTTTACGAAAACACTATCCTGAAAATATCTGGTAGTGTTCATTATATTAGAGTTGTTTTCAAATTGCCAGCCTTCAACAATATTACCCCTTTGGAAAGTTGTATTTCCGAATGCTAAGTCGTAATCCCATACGGGACCAAATTTCATTCTTCCGTCAATGTCGTCCCTATCCTTGTAAACATAAGTGCTTGTTAGATATGAGTCGGCATTCTTAGTAATTTCATTGATAATGAAAAAATCAGCAAGAGATGAATCGCTGGCATATTTTCTAAACCCCTTTTCAGGATCAGTAAAATCGTTCGTTTTCATCAGAATGGAATCATACTTAGTGAAAAAACGTTTTATGTAATAGCTTTGCTCAGGAATTAAATTCTCAGGATCAGGGTATACAATTTCTCTTCCTTTAATAAAAGAGCCGGTTGGATGAGGAGCTTTATCATATTTGAATAGATATCCACCTGTTACATCATTTCCGGTAAAACCATTTTCATCTAATTTTGAAATATTAACCCTGTTTTTATCTCTCTTAATTTCTTCAGTCAGGAGATACAAACCTACCGGTTGATCGTTGATAATCAATTCACAGAAACGTGAACGGGGAGCGTATTGTCCCATTTTTGAAGCAAGATCATAAACAAATTTATTTCTGATTAAACTTTTATCGGCAAAGGGTCCCGAAAGGATCCAGTCACTTTCTTCAGGCATTCCAAGAATAGAAATGCTGGTATCTGATAAGTCTTCATTGATGAATTCAAATCGATAAGATTGCTTGGCGAAATCACGGGAAGATTGTCCTCTTAATTTAATAGAAATTAAGCCATTATAAATATTTGCAGGATAAGTTTGATTGATATATTTTCCCTCCTGATTATTAATTATTTTCATGTGAGCAGTAGTCCATGTTTTATTATAAGGAATACCATACATATCAGTCTCAATTGAAACAATAGGAATATTAGTTGAGTCAATTTCAAAAAGGCATTTATAACGTAAATCAGAATTAATGAAAAACTGCTCTGACTTTTTATTAATATGACTTATATCCATAAGTTCCGGAATAAGAATAGAATTATTGCTTTTTCCATCATTCAATAAATGAATAGCAAGAGTATTTTTCCCATTCACAAGACAATTTGACAGTAGAGAAGAATCAAGACATATTCCTAGTACCGGACTAGTTATTCTTGAAATATATTCAGAAGGGTGGGAGCGGAAAGCTATTGCATCGAAAAGAGGGTATTTTACAGATTTATCTACATTTACTCTGGCAATTTCAATTCCGTTTAAATAAGCAATGAAACCATCATCATAATCTA
>CAYXJA010000071.1:5591-7683 GCA_964465425.1 uncultured Prolixibacteraceae bacterium
AATTTTACCCATTTTAATCAGTTTTATCATATTCACTTTTGAATATGACAGCTAATTTAATGATTACACTTATTTCTTTTTGAATTGGTTATAAAAAATGGATGAAATAATATAAAGTAAGATGATTATTGTAATACCGGTTATGCCGCTTAAGATTAAAATAAGTAATGAAACGAGTATGAAAATATATTTAAGTTTATTTGTTTTCCATGAATAATTAGAAAATTTGAAGGCGAATAAGCGAATTTCTGAAATCAATAAAAGTGAAAAAAGTAAAGTAATAATAATAAGTATGAATGGATTATTTAAGAAAGACAAAAAACTTTCTTGTTTGTAAACAAGTGTCCATGACAATGAAGCAATAAACAAAGCATTTGCCGGAGTTGGCAGGCCATAAAATTCATCATGCTGTCTTTCGTCTATGTTGAATTTTGCTAGTCTTAAGGCCGAAAAAAGAGGTATTAAAGCAGGAGTTAAAAGAGTCAATAATTGGACGAAAGAAAGATTTGAAGATATATTATAACCAGGTATATGTGTTGTTTGCAACCAGAATAACATTGCTCCCGGCACCATTCCAAAAGAAATAACATCAGCAAGTGAATCTAATTGTTTGCCTAATTCGCCGCTTACTTTAAGGGCGCGGGCAGTTAATCCGTCAATAAAATCAAAAAAGGCAGCAATAATTATAAGAATGAATGCCACTTGTATTTTTCCATTCAAAGAAAAATAAGTAGCTGCAACTCCGCACAATAGATTAAATGATGTAAATAAATTAGGTACAAAAGAGTACCATTTTTTAGTTTGTTTGCTCATTACTTTAAATTGGCAAGAATTGTAAGAGTTCCTGTTACTTTTTGATTTAATTCGACTTTAATTTCGGCATCTGCGGGTAAAATTATATCAACACGAGAACCTAGTTTTATAAAACCTAAATGACCGTTTTGATTGCAATATTCACCTTCTTTTGCATAGCATACTATTCTTCGGGCAACAGCACCAGCTATTTGGCGGACTAATATTTTATCTTTTTTGTCAGTTTCGATTATAACAGTTGATCTTTCATTTTCAGTAGATGATTTTGGTGCCCAAGCTACAAGATGACTACCTTTTTCGATTTTAGAAAGTAAAACTTTACCACCAATAGGGTACCAATTCATGTGTACATCAAGGGGTGACATGAAAATTGAGATCTGTTTACGTTTTTCATGAAAATATTCATTTTCATCAATTTCTTCAATGACAACTATTTTGCCATCACATGGAGCAATTATTCCATTTTGAGCTGTTATTTCAGGACGTTGAACATATCGATAGAAATACATCACAAAAAGATATACTAAAACGAAGATGATCAATACAGGATATACGATATAAGAAAGATGTATAAATCTGATTGCTAAATATCCCAGAATCAAAGCTGTTATTGCAATAATTGTTAAAGTTGTCCGACCTTCTCTGTGAACTCTCATATATTATTTTAAAAAAAGATGTACAAATATGAAATAAACGGGAGCTGCAAATATCAAGCTGTCAAATCGGTCAAAGAAGCCTCCGTGACCCGGCATTATGTTTCCCGAATCTTTTACGTTGAAATGTCTTTTAAACATAGATTCTGTCAAATCGCCAATTGTTCCGGCAATTAGAGTAGTCAGAGACATAATAATTACAGTTACCGGATTAAAGAGATTGAACAGTTTAAAGTAAACTATTGATAAAGCTATTGATGCTAATGCTCCTCCGATTGCTCCTTCCCATGTTTTATTGGGAGATATTTTTTCAGCCATTTTATGTTTGCCCAGCAATTTGCCAAATATGTATGCTCCTGCATCATTAATCCATATAATAGCAAACAAGCCAATCATAATTTCAGGTTTATAAGCCACATTATCTCCATTAGGGGATATTATCGAATTAAGTAAGCCAAAAGGAACTGAGAAATAAAATATACCGATTAAAGTATAAATTAAATTAGGAATTTTATTATCCTGCTTTCGGGAAATCTCTATAACGGGTATTAAGATGAATGATGGTATTAAAACAAGAAATATTTTAAAGTCGACTATTTTTTGAATAAAAAGGAAAATAGATGTAT
>CAYXJA010000072.1:0-5947 GCA_964465425.1 uncultured Prolixibacteraceae bacterium
GCTATTTCATCAATTAAAACAGAAGAAATTATGAAGGCTCCTGTTCCTAACGTTGTTGAAGCTCTTAGGGGACAGGTTTCAGGTGTTAAGATTTCCAGAGGTAGTGGTAAACCTGGTTCAGGTGTTGACTTTTTAATTCGTGGAAAAAAATCGCTTAGTTCAAGCAATGAGCCATTAATTGTTATTGACGGAGTACCAAATACAGGAGGTAACCTTGCAGAAATAAATCCTGCGGATATCGCTTCTATTAATATTCTTAAAGATGCTGCAGCTGCTTCAATATATGGAGCCAGTGCTGCCAATGGTGTTGTACTTATTACGACCAAAGACGGTACTTTTGGTAAACCTCAGCTAAATGTTGAATTTTCATATGGAATTAGTGACCTTGCTATGCAGCCAACTATGTTCAATGCTCGTGAATATGTTGATGTTAAAAATGCTGCTTCTGTAGGTGCAGGTCTTGGGGCTAAAACTCCGGATAAACTTCTTGATGATGTTGAATTAAAGAACTGGGGAAATGGGGATTCAATTAATGAGTCAAACTGGCACGATATTCTTCTTCAGATGGGAAATATTCAGAATGCAAGTGTTTCCTTATCAGGTGGAACAGAAAAATTCCATTACTATATGAATGGTGATGTTTATCTTGAAGATGGTATAGCACAACATTCAACTTATGACCGTTATTCTTTAAGATTGAATGCTGATTATGCACCTTACAGTTTTCTTACAGTTGGAGCTAGAGTTCAGCTTTCAAAAAGTATAGCAGATGAAACAGGATGTACTTTATATCAGGGCAATGCTGACTTTGGTGACTTTGTGGGCAACTCACCACTTGGAAGATTGTATGATGAATATGATCGTTTAGTTCCAACAGTTAAAGGTGACCAGTTCCAGTATAACCCGTTATATCGTTACAGAGAATCACAAGTTGACAGAAATTCATCCAGGGTTTATATCAATCCTTGGTTTGAAGTTAAATTGTTTGACGGTCTTACTTATCGAATGAATGCTTTTGCAGAACAACGTTTTGAAAATTACAAAGAGTTTTATTCATCAATCTATAATAATTCAGTTCTTGATGCTGATCCCGGAACAAATCAAATCAGGATACAGTTAAAAGAAGATGTGACTTATTTGTGGGATAACATTTTGAATTACCGTAAAATTTTTAACGATGTACATTCAATTGATGCAACATTGGTTTATGGTATTCAAACTTATAACGTATATACTTTAGATACACGTGGACAAGGTTCTTCTTCAGATGTATTGAAATATAATGATATGTCTTCAGTTCCTTCCGATAAATCAACTGTATCATACGATCCTGATGAATGGGGTAAAGAATACTATGTTGCACGTTTAGGTTATGGTTATGATGAACGTTACAACGTTACAGCTACTTTCCGTCGTGACGGATCTTCAAAGTTCGGACCTCTTTCTAAATATGGTAACTTCCCGTCTATTGCGGCTGCTTGGAATATCCATAATGAAGGTTTCATGAAGAGCGTTGATCCGATTTCAGTGTTGAAATATCGTATTAGCTATGGTATTATGGGTAATGATAATATTCCAACTTACAGATATCTTGCAACAACAGCAAATGGAATATACACTTTTAATCAAACAGGTTATACAGGAAAAACAACTGATCCAAACGTTTTCCCAAATGCTAACTTAAGATGGGAAAAGAGTAATCAGTTCAATACAGGTATTGATTTTGGAATTCTTGATAACAGAATTTCAGGATCTATTGATTATTATAACACTCTTACAACTGACTTGTTACTTACTGAACAGATTCCAAGTACAACCGGATATACTCAGGTAATGAGTAATGTTGGTAAAACGAAGAACTGGGGTATCGATGCAAATATCAATTTTGCAATTTTAACTGGAGAATTCAAATGGGATATGGCAGTTAACTGGGCAAAAGACCACAACGAAATTGTAAGCTTAAGTCGTTATGCCGTTGATGAAAATGGAAACCCTGTTGATGACCTTGCTAATGGATGGTTTATCGGTCAGGATATCGATGTTATCTATGATTATAAATTTATTGGTATATACAGCACAAGCGAAGCAGATGTTGCTTTGGCAAAACAAATGCATCCAACATACAAGAACTACGGTCCCGGTGATGCAAAAATTGCTGATGTTGCAGGTCCTGTAACTGAAGCAAATCCAACAGGAGGTCCTGATGGTGTTGTTGATACAAATGATAAAACATTCCTTGGAAGTCCGACTCCATCATGGTATGGTGGGTTAAGAAATACTTTTAGTTATAAGGGCTTTGAGTTGACTATATTATTTGAAGCAGTAATGGGTGTTGAAAAGATCAACGGTTATTATGGAAACCTTACTATGAGAGATAATCAGATTAAAGTTGATTATTGGACACCTGAAGATCAGGATGCTGATTTCCCTGAGCCAAATACTAAGAAGGAATATGATTTTGCTGATGCTGTTAAGCTAAGAGATGCATCTTTCATTTCTTTAAGGAATATTTCTCTAGGATACAGCGTACCTTCAAAATTGATCAAGAAGACTCCTTTTAAAGGATTGTCTTTATTTGTAAGAGGTAATAATCTCAAGTATTTTACTGATTATACAGATTCTTATTCTCCTGAAATTGATCCGTGGAACTTCCCGATTACTAAGACATGGACTTTCAGTGCTAAGATTACATTCTAATTTCAATTACTTAAAGAAGAGATAAATGAAAAAAATTAAAACATATCTGATTGCACTTGGGGTAATTGCCTTATTCTCGAGTTGCGGTGAATCCATCGTAAATTTAGAGCCTAAAGACAAATTCACAACTGACGTAGCCTTGTCTACTTTAGATGGTTTGGAAGGTTCAGTTTATGGTATTTATGAAAGAGCAAGAAATTTTTACGAAAGTGAAGTTTCAAGTACTTACAATTGTGCACAATCTGACATTGTAAAGTTAGGCTCAAATATTGGAGATGCTAAAATTGGATCTCAACAAAGTCTTTTGGCACTAATTTCTTTCAATGCAGTTTTTAATGGAAGCAATTCTCTTGTTCAGCAAATTTGGGATGGTTGCTATATCGGATTAAACCGTGCAAACCTAATTATTGAGGGGATTGACAATCTTCAGATTGACTGGACTCCCGAAAAAATTGCAAGAAAAAATCAGGTTTTGGGTGAAGCATATTTCTTCAGAGCATTTTATCACTACACTCTTGTTATGAGATGGGATAATATTGTTCTTGCTGATAAGGTTTCAAACGACCCTGATGCTAAGATAACACTGGTAAACAAAGATGCAGTCTTGCCTTTAATTGTAAGTGACCTCACTTCAGCTATTGATTTATTATTGCCGGCTTCTGAAATTGGGTTTACAAGCAGAATTTCCAAAGGTACTGCCCGCCATTTATTGTCAAAAGCATATCTTGTTCAGAATGAATGGGCTAAAGCTGCAGAAATGGCTGAAGCTGTTATTAATGACGGATACTATAAACTTGAGCCGCTCGATAATATTTTCTCTTGTCAGTATCAGGATAATAAAGAAATAATTCTCAAATGGGAATTCCTTCATGGAGATGCAAATCATCAGTCTCGTACTTGCCAGATGTGGCTTCCTCTTTATGACAGGGTTAATGGTGTTAAACGTTCATTTGAACAAGGTGGACGTCCATATGCAAGATTACACCCAAGTGAATATTTCTGGACTCTCTATGAAAAGAATGATTTAAGATTAAAAGCCTATAATAAAACTCATTGGTATTATGATACTGAAACTGAAACTGAAGGTTCAATACCTGAAGGAGAATTTGTAGGTGATACTGTTAAAGCAGAGACAATGACTGAATATGCAAATTTAGGAGCTGTAGTAATTACTCCAACAACTAAAAAGTATTTTGAAGATGGTACTTTTGGAAGAAAAATTGATGATGCTTCTGGTTGGAAAGATGTAATTCATTACCGTCTTGCTGAAACTTATCTTATAGCTGCTGAAGCTAACTGGAGAGCAGGTAATGAAGCAAAAGCACTTACTTTCATAAATACAATAAGAAAAAGAGCCGGAGTAGCTGATTTTACTTCTCTTGACCAGGAAAAATTACTTGCTGAACAAGCTCGCGAATTAGGTCATGAAGGACATCGTTATGATATGCTTAAACGTTTAGGTCTTCTTGTTGAAAGAATAAGACTGTACAATCCGGATGCAGGTTCTAACATTCAGGATTTTCATGCTAGCTGGCCAATTCCACGTAACTTTGTCGATATGACTAAAGTTCCTCAGAATGCAGGTTACACAGAATAAAACATTTTAGTAGATTTGAATCGAAAAAGGCAACCATTTGGTTGCCTTTTTTATTAATTAATTTTTGAAATAACCTTGATTTCGTAATCGGGAGTATAGTTAACTATGAAAAGTGATTTGTTGCTGAAACCTGACAGATCTTTTATTCTTCTGAAATCTAAATAGCTTTGAATTGTTTTTGGGTGATATCCTGAAATTTTTTCAATATAATTTCTTCCGAACTTATTAAATGCTGAAGAAAAATGAACAGCAATATCATACCCACGATAACTGTATTGATTTGGTTCTGTTAAAAATCTATCACGATATTTCTTTATGAATGTTTTTACATCCTCATCACTGTAATCAATGAAATTAGGGGTTAGAATCTGAAGTTTAAGCCTGTGATAATATTCAGTATTCAGACTTCTTAAGTTCAAATAATCACTCATCCCAATTAATGTGATGTCATAATCTTTTGATAGTGTATACAAGCTGTTGATAGCCCTGCTTAAAAGTGCTTCCCTCTCAATTTTATTTTTGGGAGCAGGAATGAAAATAACATTTTCAATATCTTTTTTCAGATCATCTTTAATTTCCCAGTATCCTTGTTTTCCACCGCCTGTAAAATCGACTTCTTTTATAGTCCCGGATGATGATTTTCTAGAAGAAAACTTTGCCCTGACCATTTTTTCAAGATCAGCTTCCTTAACTTGTTCATATCCCCCTAGTGACAGAATAATAAAGTTCTTGTCATAAAACTCATTCCCAATATAATCTGCAGTTTTTCTTAGAATATAATCCTTGGTCGGATTTACCTGAAAATAAAAGGGATTATTTGCAACAAGATCATCGTCAGCAGAAAGTGGTGAAACAAATGGAATTTGATTTTTATAACAGTAAGATGCTATTACCTTTTGTTGCTTAACATCAATTGGTCCAACTATCAAATCAGAATTAACAATATCAGTATGCTTAATTACCGAATCAATCACATATTGCCCTGTTCTGCAATCATATGCATCAAGTTGAATCTTCATTCCTGCATTGGCCATTGAATCAAGGGCTAAAATAAAACCTTCATAAAAGCTTAAGAAATTTCTGGTTGGTCCGTATAAAGACCTTTCCTTTTTATTCTTGAGGAAGCTGTATGTATAGTCTTTATCAGCTTTACTTAGTGAATCATTGTATGCAAATTCTTCAGATGATAATGCCTCTTTGTTTAAAGAATCATTGATTTGATAATTAAGGGGAAGAAACATTGTTATTCTGAATGTGCTTCCTCCTGACTTAATAACTATTTTTGAACTACCTTCACTTTTTGCCGATCCTTCCTTTTTAACTTCTGTTATGGCAGGTTCCGATTTTGAAAAACTATTATTTTCCTGTTCGACAGTTGCATTTTTCTTAATAATCAATGTATCTCCGGCGTTAAGATTTCTTTGAGCAAGTATGGGATTCCATTCTTTTATATCATCAACAGATACGTCATAAATATGTGTTATCCGATATAAAGTTTCGCCTTTTTCGACTACGTGCTTTTGTATTTCTGGTTCATCCTTTTTTTGAGAAGGTATTTTAATTATCATACCTTCTTTAAGACCGTTTTTCAAGTCAGGATTAATTGAAATCAATTCTTCCTGAGTCACACCATATTTTTTATAATAACTATAA
>CAYXJA010000072.1:6047-7678 GCA_964465425.1 uncultured Prolixibacteraceae bacterium
TTCGATATAACATGAGTATTCTCTTGTTTTACTATTGTTGATTCTTTTATTGTTGAATTTTGTGCGGCAACAGAAATTCCAATCAGGAGTTGCACTACAAGGAAAAGTATCCATAACTTACTTTTATTCATATCTTTTGCTTAAAGTCTTTCCAATAAATTATTGAACAGAAGCAAATGTAAAGATTAAATATTTACATCACTTCTTATTAGATATGCGAAAGTAAAAAATGTTAATTTAATAATTTCTAAATTGCACCAAATTATGATTGAGGCTTTATAATTATTCTTTATGTCAGGTAATAATTTAATCGAAAGGTTGAAAGACCCTTTGCAGAAAAGGATGGCTTTTCATGAACTGGTAATTACTTACCAGGAAAGATTATACTGGCACATAAGGAAAATAATTCTTGATCATGATGATAGTGACGATATTCTTCAAAATGTTTTTATTAAAGTCTGGAATAATATTGAATCCTTCAGAGAAGAGTCTGTTTTAAGTACCTGGATTTACAAAATAGCTACCAATGAATCTTTGACATTTCTTTCTCAACAGAAGAAGAGAAAAGGGTTTTTTGTTAAATCTGAAGATGAATATCTTAAAGAAAAGTTTTATGCTGATGACTTCTTTGATGGGGATGAAATACATAAACAACTTATGGAAGCTGTTTTATCTCTTCCCGAAAAGCAAAGGATTGTATTCAATATGAAATATTTTGATGAAATGAAGTATGAGGAGATTTCAGATATTCTTGAAACTTCTGTTGGAGCCCTTAAAGCTTCATATCATCACGCAGTAAAAAAGATTGAAGATAGTTTGCAAAAGGTTATTGACGACTCGATTGTTTAATTTTTAAACCTTTAGCATTTTAATTAGTCAAATAAGAGTAAATATTTTTAATGAAGGACAAAAGCAATTATATCAATAGGGGAGAGGATTTGAAAAAATATCCTTTCAAAACTCCGGATGGCTATTTTGACAACTTTTCCGAGCGCTTAATGAGTCGGCTTGAAGAGGAAAGAAATCCGGTTAATAATTCTTTGTTTGTAAGATATTTTAAGCCGGCATTAGGTCTTGTAATTAGTTTTGTTGTTATTACGGCTATTGTTTATATTCCGGTTAAACTTATTTTTCCTGATAAATTGAATAATCTTAATGCGGCAAAAACGGAAAATGACAAACTGGAATATATTTTGACTCATTCCATTAATGATTTCTGGCTGTATGAGACAATTGAAAATATTAAAATCTCGGAAGAAGATGATGTTACTGAAATTGAAAATGAATTATTAGCATCTTTATCTGAATATGAAATTATTGAAACCATAGAATAATATGAAAAATCTACTTTTTGTCCTGATATTATTATCTTTTTCTATAATATCAAACGCTGAGGTGCAAGGGCAATTTGACTATGAAAACTTTAAAGCCCGAAAAGTTGCCTTTATAACAACTTCATTGAACCTTACATCTGCTGAAGCTGAAAAATTCTGGCCTGTTTATAATGAATATGAACAAAAGAAATATTCATTAATGCAGGAAAGAAAAGAAATTGAAGCTAATATGAAGAAAAAAGCTGATGCTTTGACTGATCAGGAATGTATTGAAATTTCAAAGAAGTTTGCTTCTTT
>CAYXJA010000073.1:0-5646 GCA_964465425.1 uncultured Prolixibacteraceae bacterium
CAGAATATTTTTTTACTTTTTAAAGTATTCCTGTACCATTTCGTTTGGAACAACACTTTCCTCAAAAGTGTAAGCACCGGTTTTTTCCGATTTTACCATTTTGATCACTTTGGCATGACCTTTACCGGCACCTTTCTGAAGTGATGCAACTGTTTTCTTTGCCATATCTTATATTATTTTATTTCTTTATGAACTGTTACCTTCTTAAGAACAGGATTATACTTTTTCATCTCCAAACGATCGGGAGTGTTTTTCCTGTTTTTTGTGGTAATATAACGTGAAGTTCCTGGTAATCCACTTTCTTTGTGCTCTGTGCACTCAAGTATTACCTGAATTCTGTTACCTTTTGCTTTCTTTGCCATTGTGCAATACTTTTATAAGTTAGATGAAACGAAACCGCTCTCACGTGCTTCTTTCAACGCTGCAGACAGACCTTTTTTATTGATAGTACGTATACCAGCAGCTGATACATTTAATGTTACCCAACGATTTTCTTCAACAAGGAAGAATTTCTTAGTGAACAAATTAAGATTAAATCTACGTTTTGTTCTACGTTTAGAGTGTGAAACATTGTTTCCCACCATTGCTTTTTTTCCGGTTATTTGACAGACTTGTGACATCCTCTTATTTTTTCTCAGAACACTTTTTTCAAACAGACCGCAAAATAAATACAATTAAACTTAACTTACAAATAAATGAGTCAATATTTTTCATTCAATATTAAATGTTTTTGAACGCCTTGAATGTTAGGTTATTGCACATTAAATTATGTAGATTAATTGACCGAATTTAAATAAAATTTCAATTATTTTTCATCTCATTTCCTTTATTGCTTTATTTTGTAATATGGAAAACAAAAGTTTGAAATATTATCCTACAACCCTTGAAGCTGTTCATCTGCTTGTCTTACTAATGGTCATGCAGGCTTTTGTTGATTTTCCAATTGCCCTGTATGACTATTACAACGACACCAACATCCTTTCAAACTCCTGGATTAGTATTGTCTCAGGCATTATTATAATCTCTTTTATTTTCTTTTATGGCCTTAATAAATCAAAAACCAAAATCACTGAGGTAATACCATTTAAAATGTTCAATCCGCTGTTAATTATCCCTGTAATTATCTTACTAATAGGGTTGCAGCATTTAGTTGGCTTGCTTAACCTTCAGGTTGAAAAAATAATCCCTGCTCCCGAATGGTTCTGGGAACTGTTTAATAAACTATTTGAAAATAAATACGGATTCTGGGGAGCAATGATTAAAGTGGCGATAATAGCTCCCATAATTGAAGAAGGCTTATTCCGAGGAATAATTATGCACGGTTTTATGAAGAACTATAAAAACTGGCATTCTATCCTCGTATCTGCTATATTGTTTTCTGTTTATCATCTCAATCCATGGCAAATGACTTACACCTTTTTCCTTGGATTACTTTTAGGATGGATAATGGTTAGAACCAACTCGTTAATATTATGCATAATAGCCCATTCAATTAATAACCTTTCAGTTCTCTTATCTATAACATTTGCCAAAGAAATTTCTGAAGGCTTTATCGCTGATTTTTCTTCTCTTGAAAAGATTTTATACAGTATTATTGCATTAATTGCCGGAGGCTTATTGATATGGATGATGACAGGTTTTAAAAAAAGAAAACTTCAAATTAAAATTAACTGAAACTACTCTACTTCTTCATATTCAGCATCAATGATTTCTGGCTCATGAGGTGCTTGCTTTAACTTCTTCCTTATCCTGAATATACTTACAATCTTGAAAACTCCATAAAGAATAATTAATCCACCTATTAACTTCATTATTGTAATCTCACTTCCTATTGGATTTGTAATCATAAAAATACCAGCTATCAAAGCTAATAGAGAGAAAAAACCAACTACCCATGAAAGACCTGATTTGAATCCCGTTCTAAACTGTATACCTAAAATAGATATACCTGTAATTATGAGTATAAAACTCAGAATAAAAAGCATGAAGCCTGCAATAAAAGCCGGAAAGAATAAGAATATCCCCCCTGCTATTATACTGGTTATTCCTCCGGGAACTACTAGTATAGAACTTGATGCCTGAACCGTTGCCATCGATGATATAAGGCTTGTTATTCCGGTTATAATTAATAAGCAACCCAGAAACTGAACAAATACCTTCATAGAGATTTCTGGTATCAGTATAATTGCTATTCCTCCTGCTATATACAGGAGACTTATTACGCTTGTATAAATCGGATTTGGTAAATTCTGTCTCAACATTTTTTTTCTACAAATATAACTAAAAGAAAAGTGCCCGGCATTTCAAATGAAAACTTCCGGACACCTTGATGTTTGGCGTGATCCTGACGGGGATCGAACCCATAACCTACGGCTTAGAAGGCCGTTGCTCTATCCAATTGAGCTACAGGACCAGCATAAAACTTGTTTTGCGGCTGCAAATATATATAAATGGATTTAAAATTGAATCTTTTTAATTGATATTTCCTAATCAAAATTAGCACAGGATTATTTCATACTGAAGAAAATACTTACTCTTCACTTTAAAATAGCCTTATTTTTAGGCAGTAACAATAACCCAAATGAAGCCAACTCCTAAATCAGGATTAAATATTTACATCAAAAAGATGTTATTTTCTTCACATTGACTGATCATTTCTTCCGGCCATATCGACGATTGTACTTCACCAATATGTGCTTTCTGCAGAAAATACATACATATTCTTGATTGTCCGATTCCCCCACCCATCGACAGTGGTAATTCATCATTCAAAAGCATCTTGTGGAATAGAAGCTTCTTACGTTCCTCAGAACCTGCAATTTTTAACTGCTCATTCAAAGCTTTCTTGTCAACCCGGATCCCCATAGATGAAATCTCAAATGCTCTTTCCAAAATAGGATTCCAAATGATTATATCACCGTTAAGCCCCTTATATCCGTTCATGCTTGCAGTTGTCCAGTCATCATAATCAGGTGCACGACCATCATGCTTTTCTCCATTTGACAATGCTCCCCCAATTCCTATCACAAAAACAGCTCCGTATTTCTTTGCAACTTCAGTTTCCCGTTCAAACGGAGTCTTATCTGGATAAATTTGCAATAACTCTTCAGAATGAAAGAATGTTATTTCTTCAGGCAAAATTGGGTGAATATCAACAAATTCTTCACATACCTGAAATTCCGTTCTTTTTAAAACCAAAAACAATCTTTTCACTACGTCCTTAAGAAAATCAATATTTCTTTGACCTTCAGAAATTGTTACTTCCCAATCCCATTGGTCAACATACAACGAATGAATATTATCTAACTCCTCATCTGCCCTGATGGCATTCATATCTGTATAAATACCAAAACCAACAGGTATATTAAGTTTCCCAAGTGTCATTCTTTTCCATTTGGCAAGAGAATGAACCACTTCAGCAATCTGTCCGTCCAAATCTTTAATAGGGAAATTCACAGCCCTTTCTATTCCGTTAAGATCATCATTAATACCGGTACCCCTTAATACAAAAAGAGGAGCTGTTACTCTTCTCAATTTAAGCTCTGAGGAAAGATTAGTTTGAAAATAATCTTTAACCAATTTAATTGCTTTCTCAGTCTGAACCGGATCTAATATAGGTTTATAACCCTGCGGAATTGTTAGTTTCATATTATTAATTTAACCCTATTGATTTTTTTTATTATAAAAAACAAGCATATTTCTTTGATTTTATCAATTATCTGAAAAAATCACCCAAAAATATTACTTTTATAATACAAATTGCAATATTTTCTTTTTAATGATAAAAAATTATTCAAATTGATAGTTAATAATTAAAAAATGCAACTATAAGTTTGAATAACTTCTGAATATAGACTTTGATTTCTTATTTGAGAATAAAGTTCATTAAATTTCAAAAAACAAATCCTTTCTGAAATCCCCGTTATTAAATTTGAAGCAACCTTTATTTAATAGGAACCTGTCTTTCAAATTCAATTTCTAGCGACATAAATGTTTCTGTCCGGGCTATACCATCAATCTTTTGAAATTCCTCATCGATAAGCTGTTTAAGATGCTTGTTGGTCTTAGTCTGAATTTTTAGAAATATAGCGTATTGACCTGTTGTATAGTGACATTCAATTATTTCAGGTATTTCCATCAACTGTTTCACTACTTCTTTATGAAAGCTAGCTTTTTCCAGATAAACACCCATGAAAGCGCAAGTGTTGTAACCCAATTTTTCAGGACTAACCTTAAACTCAGATCCTGATATTACTCCCATATTTAATAGCCTCTGGACTCTTTGATGAATTGCTGCACCAGAAACACCACATTCCCTGGCTACTTCCAGGAAGGGTATCCTTGCATTCTTTGTTATTAACCTTAAAATCTTCTGATCCAGTTCATCAATATTTTTGGGTTGCATTAAAACTTCTTCGTTCATCTTTCTAATAGTTATATTTAAAAATGTAAGCTAAATGTATTAATAAATTACAAATATTAAAAAAAAGCAATAAAAATGATTTAATAAAATTTAATTCGTAAGATTTTTAATATTCAGCTTCGATTTTTTATCCTAAGCATCTTCCCATATTCATCTGCTATCAACATAGCATTATAAACCTTTTCCGGTGTAATATTACCTGCCTCATGATGTATACAATCCTTCGGATCGCATGCTTTTGCTGCTGCCTTCATTAACTTTTCTTTGTTTATTATTCCGACTCCAATGTCTGATAATGTTGTGGGCAATCCAATCTCCATACAGAAAGAATAAACAGTTTTTATAACTTCTGGATGCTCATCTGTCAAATGAAGGCTTGTTAATAATCCATAAGCTACTTTTTCTCCGTGATAGTATGAATGAGTTTCTTTTAATACGGTCATCCCATTATGAATGGCATGAGCTCCGGCAAGTCCTGAACTTTCAAATCCAAGCCCGCTTAAAAGTATATTTGCTTCTACTATATGGCTGAATGCCGGTGTGACAATTTCCTTCTCACAAGCTATTTTTGCTGACTTTCCATGTAATAAAAGTGTATCATAACAAAGCTTTGCAAGACTTAATCCTGTCATTGTACTATACCCTCCACATTCATTCAACGAATGTGTCCGTTCACAAGATTTAGCTTCAAACCAGGTTGCCAGTGCATCTCCCATTCCTGCAACAAGAAAACGCACAGGCGATTGGACAATTATATTCAAATCTACGAGTACAACCTGTGGGTTCAGTTTCTGATAATAAACCGACTCAAAAACACCGCCTTCACTATAAATAACAGCACACCCACTGCACGGCGCATCAGTCGATGCTATAGTTGGAACAATAATTACCGGAATATTTGCTCTGTCGGATGCAATCTTTGCAGTATCAATGGTTTTACCGCCTCCCATCCCAATCAAAACATCAATTCCTTTGTCTTGAATTATATCATATACCCTGTTTATTTCTGATTCACAACATTCACCATTGAATTTTTCAATTTCTATTATCCTACTCTTTTCAAAATCAGGATAATCGGGAAGAATTTTCTTAACAACTGTCGGTGATCCAAGGATAAGACCTTTATTACCAAGTAATTTAATAAGTTCCGGCAATTCTTTAATTGCATTTTCCCCTTGAATATATTTCCCCGGGAAAACGGCTTTTGTGTATCTGTCCATTCT
>CAYXJA010000073.1:5746-7561 GCA_964465425.1 uncultured Prolixibacteraceae bacterium
ACAATCTTTACCCCTTTGCCTCTAAGATCTTCGATAATATCATCTACCTCTTTTTCACTTTTTACATTGTATGATAATGTAAATCCCTTAAATCCATTCCCAAAAGGTTCTACCATAGCATCGTCAGCCAATTCAATTCTTGAATAAACAGATAAGATTATCCCATTTAATTCAAACATAACAATATGATCCTGACTCATTTCAGAGCGCTTCCATCCGAATTTATTTTCATAAAAATCAACTGAAGCGCCCAAATCATTAGCCCCTAATGTAATGAACGTTAGTCTTTGTTCCATCTCTAAAATTTGATTTAAAATTACTTTAAAATATTCCCTTATTTCATCTACTAATTTAAATCAATAATTCCATTAAAATATATACCTAAGAAGATATATATTTCAAAACCCACTTTTTCTTTTAATCAAAATCGATAGAAACAAAAAATAATAAGTCTTTTCAGGTTAAAATTTGGGTATTTGCAAATCCAAAATTCACTTTAAAGTTTTCCTGTACCGAATTATTTGAAGTAAGTCATCAACCTGGCTTTCATCATAAACATCAATAACAATTGGTATTAGTTTCCCTATTGATTGCGAGTTTCCTAAGCTCTCTTTAATTTTCTCATCAATTGCCAGACTGTCAACTCCTGAGATATTCTTTTCCGTAAAATAAAATGAAACCTTGAAATAATTATTCCAAACTGAAAGCCAGAACATATTCTTCTTCTTAAAAAGGTGTTTTGACAACCATGATTTGCCGTCATTGTAATATCTCCATTCCGGGACAATTCCAAATTCTTCACCTGCCAAGGCGTCGATTAGCTTTACATATGCGTCATACGAAGATCCCATATTATCTTTGAGAACATCTTTTGTTGGCAAAATATCAGGATCTTTTAACCTGTTTATTACATTATTTTCCATATCATCCGGGCTTTTATAAGGTCATTAAAAATTTTTTACTTAAACCAAAAACAAATATAAAATCACAAATTGACAACCCTATGTCAACAGTATTTGTGATTATTACGGAATAAAAGATAAATAATTATAAAAACTTATCCAATTTTTCTTTCAGTCCCTCTGATATTTCGGTAAGCGGCAGCCTCAATTCCGGACTTGAAATCAATCCTTTTTTTGCAAGAATATACTTCAGCGGAGCAGGGTTTGGTTCAATAAAAAGCAAAGGAATAAGGCTTTCGATTGATTTCCAAATCTTTAATGCATCTACATAATTATTTGATTTCATTAAATTGAAAATGTCAACATACTTTTCAGTGTCGATATGAGCTGCTGCCAAAATGCCTCCATCACCGCCTAAAGCAAGATTCACATAATACAACACATCCTCACCTGTAAGCACTGAAAAACCTTCAGGTTTATCGTGAATAAGCTGCATTGTTTGATTTATATTTCCGCATGAATCTTTAACTCCAATAATGTTTTTCAATTGGGCAAGTTTGAATAATGTCTCGTTTTCAATATTTCTGCCGGTGCGATATGGAATATTGTAAATGACTATATTTAAATCAGTTGATTCAGAAATTGCTTTAAAATGACTATAGATACCATTCTGTTCCGGTCTGCTATAATATGGACTAACTGAAAGAATTCCATCAATCTTATATTTTTCAACAGTTTTCAGCTTCGATAATAACTTTCGGGTATTGTTGCCTCCCAATCCAAAATAAACAGGAACCCTTCCATTGTTATATTCCATTGTTTTATCAAGAAGTTCTTCAAATTCATAATCATCAATGGTTGGACATTCTCCGGTTGTACCATTAGGTATAAGTCCCGATATTCCCTTTGGAAT
>CAYXJA010000074.1:0-7546 GCA_964465425.1 uncultured Prolixibacteraceae bacterium
GGCGTTGCCAATAGATTTACAGTCTACCCCATTTGGCCACTCTGGAATCTCCCCTTTTTTAATAAAAAATGAACAAAATTGATATAGCCAAACCTGGTATTAAAATCTAGCAGGTTAAATCACTATTCAAAAAACTAAAGCTTTCGCCTTTGAGCCGAATCTCAGATTCGAACTGAGGACCCCGAGATTACAAATCACGTGCTCTGGCCAACTGAGCTAATTCGGCAAGTGGGTAAGCTTACTGTGTCGCACCGCTCAACCGCGTATCCTTGCTGCCTTCCGACCCTGGGGAGTTTCAGCAGGAGCTGGTCGCACAGGACTTACCCGGCGACAAAAGTAGAAAAATTTGCATTACTACAAAATATTTTTTTAATCTCTTATTAAATCTTTTTTTTAAAAAATTCCTAACTCCTTGACTACAGGAAAATAAATACAAAAAAGTATATTTGTCCAAAATTAAAATTCCGTAAAATATGACATCTAACGATCAACTTTTTAAATCCTCCATGAAATATGGGCTCTATTATGCCATAATTTCAATTGCTATTAGCTTAATCATCTGGGCAACAAAATTTATAGAGAATTCAGGTCTTACCGCTAACTTCCTTGTTTCAGCTGTAAATATTGTTGTTTGGGTATTAATTTTAATTTATTTCACAAAAGATTACCGTGATAAATCATTAGGAGGTGTAATCGATTTCAAGCAAGCTTTCTTTGTAGGTCTGCTAACAGTAGCTTTTGCATCATTGATAATTGCAGTTTACAATTTTTCTTTCCACTCATGGATAGATCCCGATTATTCACAACGAACGATTGATGCCATTGTTGAAAAGACTTATAATATGATGAGCGGAATGGGTCTTCCGGAGTCAGAAATTGAAAACTCGCTTAAAGCTATTGAAACAATGGAAGTTCCTACACCGGTTCAATCTACATTCAGCGGACTACAGCAAAATATTATTTATGGAGCTGTTCTTGCTCTGATAAGTGCTGCAATAGTTAAAAAGAACAAAGATAAAAGTGGCTTTGCTAAGGCCATGGATGAAATTAACGACGAAGAATAATAAAAGATGGATCTTTCCATAGTAATTCCTTTATACAACGAGGAAGAATCACTTCCGGAGCTTTGTTCCTGGATTAAACAGGTAAATGATGCAAACGGTTTTTCCTATGAGATAATTCTGGTTGACGATGGTAGCCGTGATAATTCATGGGAAATAGTAAAAAAGCTTTCTGAAGAAAATAAAAATATAAGAGGTATTAGTTTCCAACGTAATTATGGAAAGGCAGCTGCACTGCATGTTGGTTTCCAGGAAGCAAAAGGAGATATAGTTTTTACTATGGATGCCGACCTTCAGGATAATCCTGAAGAGATACCGGAAATGGTCAGAATGATCAGGGAAGACGGATATGATCTTGTATCAGGGTGGAAGAAAGTAAGACACGATCCTGTTTTATCGAAAAACCTTCCTAGTAAGCTTTATAACTATACTACAAGAAGAATGACCAAAATTAAACTTCATGACATGAATTGTGGCCTGAAAGCTTATAAAAAACAGGTCATTAAAAGTATTGAGGTTTATGGAGATATGCACAGGTTTATCCCGGTACTTGCAAAATGGGCAGGATTTAAGAAAATCGGTGAGAAAGTTGTAAAACATCAGGAAAGAAAATATGGCACAACAAAATTTGGAATAGAAAGGTTCATCAGAGGACCGCTTGACCTGATTTCTGTAATGTTCATTTCAAAATTCGGTAAAAGGCCAATGCACTTTTTTGGTGTACTTGGAATACTGATGTTTTTAATAGGGTTCCTTGCTGCACTATGGGTTGGAATAGTTAAAATTTATGCCCTTAAACATGGCGTACGAATGGCTCTCGTAACTGATAATCCCTATTTTTACATCGCTTTAACATCAATGATAATAGGCACTCAATTATTTATGGCCGGATTCATTGCTGATATTGTTTCAAGAAATTCACAAGACAGAAACAACTATCAGATTGCAGAGAAAACCAATGAGAATTGAATCAATAAAAACAACAAAACCATTTGAAAGAAAGGTATCAGAAATGATACCTTTCTTTATTTAAGCTCGCAGGTTTCTATAATTCCTGTGTATACATGTTTTGCAGGTCCTTTTAACCATACATCCTCAAAATGCATGTTTGGCTTTTTAAATCTAACACTTAAATTTCCCCCTTTTGCAGTTACCTGATATTCTCCCTCAAGCTTATTATCTCTTAAAGCTGCACTTAATGCAGAAGCAACAATGCCGGTTCCGCAAGCAAGAGTTTCTTCCTCCACTCCCCTTTCGTAAGTATAAACGATAAGATTATCGCCTTTATGACTAACAAAATCAACATTTGTTCCTTCAGGCTGGAATCTTGCATCATAACGTAGCTGACGCCCTTCAAGATTTACATCAATCACATGCAGATCATCAACAAAATGAACAAGGTGAGGTACTCCGGTATTAAGAAAATAACCATCTGTAAGAACTTTTACATTCTTTACATCAATCATATGCAAATCAATTATATCATTTGAAATTACAACAGCGTCATGTGGACCATCTGAAGCAATGAACAGTGCTTTACCGGTTATGATTCCAAGACGGGCAGCAAAAGCAACAATGCATCTTCCGCCGTTTCCACACATTGTAGCTTCATAACCATCAGAATTGAAATATTTCATTCTAAAATCGTAACCTTCTACATTTTCAAGAAGCATAAGGCCATCTGCACCAATACCAAATCTTCTGTGGCAAATAGCTTCAATCAAATTATGATCTTCAGCATTGAAAATTTGATTTCTGTTATCAATAATGACAAAATCATTTCCTGCACCATGATATTTGTAAAATTTTAGTTCCATATTTATTAGATTATTAAGAAATATTAAATATTAAAGCGAATATGTTAAAAATTGTTAAATGACATGTCATTTTGACAATTTTTAAACTATCGGAATCATTTTTGCGTTAAGACAAATATAAAATATTTAAAAATCATTTGCCATGAAGAAAATTCAAAATGTAATAGTAGCATTAATATTTGCAATAGTAGGTGGTTTTACAGCAGTTGTAATATACAAGAGTATCGAGAAACCACAGGTTATAACTATGAATGAGGAAAAACCTGTTCAATTTGCAAGTTTTTCATCGCAGGGAGGAGGAGTTGATTTAACTGTCGCAGCTGAAATCTCAGTCAAGTCAGTTGTGAATATTCAGACCCAATACAAGAGTAGCGGTTCCTATTCAAGTGGAAATCCTTTCTTTGATTTCTTCTTCGGGGACAGAAATTTTTATGAACAACCACAAATTCAGCAGGCTACAGGTTCAGGAGTAATAATTACTTCTGATGGTTACATTGTTACAAACAACCATGTCATTGAGAATTCTGATAAGATAAGAATTAAACTTCACGACAACCGTGAGTATGATGCAAAACTCATTGGCGCAGACCCAAATACAGACATCGCTCTTATTAAAGTTGAAGGAGAAAATTTCCCTGCAATCAGATGGGGAAATTCGGATGATCTTAAGCTTGGAGAATGGGTCCTTGCAGTTGGAAATCCTTTCAATCTTTCATCTACAGTAACAGCTGGAATTGTAAGTGCTAAATCAAGAGGAATCGGAATTATCAGCGGACAGCTTCCAATTGAATCGTTCATTCAAACTGATGCAGCCGTAAATCCCGGAAACAGCGGAGGAGCTTTGGTAAATACACAGGGTGAGCTTGTTGGAATCAACACAGCTATTGCATCAAGGACAGGTTCATATAGCGGCTATTCATTTGCCGTTCCTGTAAGTATTGTTAGAAAGGTCGTTGACGACATTAAGCAATTTGGCGAGGTACAAAGAGCCGTTCTTGGAGTAAATATTCAGGATGTAGATGATGCTTTAGCTAAAGAATTTAATCTTGATGATGTAAACGGAGTTTATGTGGCCTCTGTTGTTGAAAATGGAGCAGCTGAAGAATGTGGAATAAAAAAGGGTGACGTAATCATTTCTATTGAAGGAGTAAAAGTAAACACACGCAGTGAATTGCAGGAACAAATCAGCAAACATCGCCCAGGTGATGTTGTAAAAGTTTTGGTAAAAAGAGATAACAAAGAGAAACTTTTTACAGCAACCTTACGTAACACGAGGGGCGGAACAGGAATAGTAAAAGATCAGGATACCATAATGGGAGCTGAGTTGGCAAAACTGGATGAAACAGTAAAAAGCAAACTTGGATTAAGGAATGGAGTACAAGTCATTGATCTTGAAGATGGAAAGATAAAAAATGCAGGTATTCGCAAAGGATTTGTAATTACATATGTCAATAAAACGCCAGTAAATAGTGTAGAAGACGTAAACCAGATTATACAAAAATCGAAAGGTGGAGGTGTTTTATTAGAAGGTGTGTATCCAAATGGTGAAGAAGCATATTATGTCTTTGGTCTTAAATAAAAAAAGTTTCTGTCTCCTTGTCCCATTAAAATAAGATTTGAATAAGTAAGTTGAAAGTTATATATTTGCGCGATTTTTCAAGGAGAGCTCATGAGACAATTAAAAATCACAAAATCTATTACTAATCGGGAAAGTGCTTCTTTAGATAAGTACTTGCAGGAAATTGGTAAAGAGGAATTAATCACTGTAGAAGAAGAAGTTGAACTTGCACAGCGAATCAAGAAAGGCGACCACGCTGCTCTTGAAAAGCTTACAAGGGCTAATCTTCGTTTCGTAGTATCAGTAGCAAAACAGTACCAGAATCAGGGGTTAAGTCTTCCTGACCTTATCAATGAAGGTAATCTGGGACTAATAAAAGCTGCTGAAAAATTTGACGAAACCAGAGGTTTTAAATTCATTTCCTATGCTGTATGGTGGATTCGTCAGTCTATACTGCAGGCATTGGCAGAACAATCACGTATCGTTAGGTTGCCTTTAAACCAGGTCGGTTCATTGAACAAGATTAATAAGGCATTCTCTAAATTCGAACAGGAACACGAACGTAAGCCATCGCCTGAAGAACTTGCTGAATCACTAGACTTACCTGCTGACAAGGTGGCAGATACCCTTAAAGTATCCGGACGTCATATTTCAGTTGACGCACCTTTTGTCGATGGTGAAGACAACAGCCTCCTGGATGTATTGCCTAATTCTGATTCTCCAAATGCTGATAAGAAGCTTATAATGGAATCTTTAGCCCGTGAAATTGACAGGGCTTTAGCTACCTTGACCGAAAGGGAGAGCGACATTATAAGATTATTCTTTGGCATTGGATGCCAGGAAATGACTCTTGAAGAAATCGGAGAACGATTTGGATTAACAAGAGAAAGAGTACGCCAGATTAAAGAAAAGGCAATCAGAAGACTTCGTCACACTTCCCGAAGCAAATTGTTAAAAACGTATCTTGGATAAATTTAATCTAAAGATAAAACTGAACCACTGTAAATGTTTACAGTGGTTTTTTTATTTCTTAATGACTTTTAATAACTGTACTTTATCCTTGTTTGAAATCCTTATAAAATAAATACCTGAAGATAATTCTGACATTGCATGTTTTTGACCTGAAAAAACATGCAAAGATTTTACTTTCTTTCCGTCAACACTATATAGATCTATAGACGAACCCTCTTTTAGATTTTCAAAAGAAATAATGTCTGAAACAGGATTCGGGTATGCTTTAACACTTTCCTTAACCCCAATTTCATCATTATTGGTTGTTATACCTGAATAGTAGAAATTATTTATCAATGTTTTCTTCCAGTCCTGTTTAGCAGCATCCCATGTATATTCCGTTTCTTCTAAAATCATATATCTGTTTCGATGCTTCAGATAATAATATGGCAGAATGATTTCTTCATAAACTACATCTTTATTCCATGTACAAACATACTTTGAGTCTTTTTCCAATTGCTTTGTTTCATCACTCCAAACACGATATGTAGATTCTGCAAATGAATTTCCGGTATCATATGTAAATACTTCTTCATCATATATATAAAATGAACCGTCATCTTTTGTATAGTAGCCTGTAAGCTTTTTAAGATTATTATTTTCATAAGCATATTCCCACTTACCATATGTAATCCATTCGCTTGATTCAACCGACCATTTATATTCTATCCATAAAAGAATTTCACCATCATCTCTATATGAAATTATGTCATAATAATCATTATCCCACGATTCCTTTTCAGTATTCCATTTGTAATATCCCTTTTCTTCTATTAAGCCGTTTTCATTATATTCTGAAACACAGGCATAATCATTTATCCATTTTTGGTTAGAATTATCCCAATACCAGTAATAATCAGTAAGAATATTCCCATCCTTTTCATATGTGTATCCATAATCTTTATACCAGGATTTGCTCTCTTTGTCCCACAAAAATTCTACTTCTTCTTCTATTAAATTATTTTCTCCTGCTGTAAATACAAATTTCATATGATCTTCATTTCCTGTCTGATCTATTTCAATTAAACTATCAATTTTGTACTTGTACAAAATTTCTGATTTCAGGTTTTCTTTTATTATATACGATGATTTATGAAATCTTTTATGCCGACCTCTTAGGTCTTCTGAAAACTTTGATTTATTATTTTCCGCAGAAGAAGAAAAACACTGCAAGATCAATATGATCAACAATGTAATGAATGGAGTAGTTGTCTTCATAACTTTTAGTTTCAGTTTCTAATTCCAAGTTATGAAATAATATTTAATATAATACTATCTGAAAGAAGATATTTTAATTCTTTACTCTACGTATAATACCAAACCCTTAAGATATTCTCCTTCAGGATGGTAAATGTTTATTGGATGATCTGCAGGCTGAGTCAGCTGATGCAGTATTCGGACTGAACGACCGGCTATTGCCGCTCCTGAAAATACGGCTTCCCTGAATTTTTCTTTACTTACAACCTGAGAACAGCTGAATGTAAATACAATTCCTCCACTCCTTATTTGTCTAAAAGCCTGAGCATTTAATCGCTTATATCCCTGAAGAGCTTGCCCCAATGCATCTCTGTGCTTTGCAAATGCCGGAGGATCTAATATAATTAAGTCGTATTTGTCTTTTATATCTTTCATGAATTCAAAGGCATCGGCTACAAAAGCTTCATGTCTTTTATCATCAGTAAAGTTCATCTCAACATTTTCTTTTGTAAGCTCAATTGCCTTAACTGAAGAATCTACAGAATGAACCAAACGTGCACCACCTCTCATTGCAAAGAATGAAAAGCCCCCTGTATAACAAAACATATTCAACACATTGCGCCCTTCTGAAAACTGTTGAAGCAAATATCTGTTTTCTCTTTGATCGATGAAAAAGCCGGTTTTCTGACCTTCCTCCCAATCTACCTTATACTTATTGCCATATTCCAAAACAATCTTTGAATTTGATTCCCCTAGAAGGAATCCATCAACAGGGCTCAACTCCGCTTTAAACGGCAGTGTTTTGGAGCTTTTATCGTAAACAGCAACAAGCCTCTCCCCCATCACTTCCTTTAAAATTTCAGCTATCTGATGCCTTATAAGATACATGCCTACGGAATGCA
>CAYXJA010000075.1:0-7498 GCA_964465425.1 uncultured Prolixibacteraceae bacterium
ACAATTTCATATTTTTCAAAAGGCAACTGATAAAAGAATTTCAATGAAAGAGTATCTGAAGTTTTACCTTCTGCATCAGAAATATTAAATGCATGTAAGATCAATGAGTCGCTTCCGGTAAAATCAGTTTTAAAAGAAATCACTGCATTATTTTCAAGGTTTAAGTCATGTAAATTGATTGACGAACCTTCGTTAGAAATCAATTTGAAGTTGGATATAGTAACTCTGTCTGATGCAATTGGCTCAGTGAAATAAACTTTCAGAAGTCCCCCTCCGGGTACATCAACCTTTTCAATCAGTGGGGGCATATTCTGTTTGAGAAAGAGGATATCGTCGATCTTAAGCTTTCCTGATCGGCTTTGCGAATACTTGAATGTAAATTGACAATCAATCATTTGGGTAGTCTCGTCATCAAAGCCTGAAGAAGAAAATTTCTCTCCACAATTAAGATCAATAACATTAAGTTCCCAAAAGCCTGACAATGATCTTTTAAGGGATATTTCTGCTGATGAGTTTTCATTCCAGTCGTATTCTGTTTCGGAAATAAGATCAGTAATCTTACCGTTTTTCAACTTCCATAAAGAAACCTTATCTGTGCTTCCTTTGGCATTAACACCAACAACATAGCCATTTTGGGAAGAGCTTTCGGCTAGAGAATCAATAAAAGAAAAGAAAAAACAATTCGTAGATGTTGGATCCCAATCTCCCGTTCGAATTTTAAAAGAGAAAAAATATTCAGCTTCTGTAAAATTGATAGAATCAGTCAATCCCTGATAAAAAATTCCTTCACCCGAATCATTCCGGACTAAATGGACCAATGATTTTTCATCGGATATCGGATTTTGTGATGAAACTGACCACTGATTGCTAATGGTATCATCAATAGGATATTCTTCAAAGTCTTCTTTTAAAATCATATCCTGATAGTCAAAAAATTTAATTGAATGTAAAGAAGAACTAATCTGCAGTGAATCGCTTGAAATACAAAAATGGACTTCACCTGCTTTATCCGGCATGACAATCCAGGAATAAATACCGTCAGAATAATAATAATTTATTGTTTTCAGACCATCAGCTGAAAGAGATAGCAAAATATCAGAGTCACAAATTAATTCGTCATATCCATTCAGACATTTAGCTGATATCATAAACTTTTCGCCTTTGAAGGAGTAAGAAGGAAAATCGCAGGCATAAATCTTTTCCGGTTTCATTTTGGATGAATCGACATAAGAAATAGAAATATCATCAATAAAAACTTTATCGGAAGACAAAGATGAGTTCATGATAATAAAGAGCTGAAGGGTATTTCCTTTAATACCTTCAACTGAAAATATTTTCTTTCCCCAGTTTCCGGAAACAATTGAGTCACCGGGAAAAGAAAGGAGTTTTCCTTCATCTGTTATAAACAAAGGTTTGATATACTTTTTGACTGAAGAAGAGCTACTACCCGATTCTCCGGCTGTAAAATTAATATTTACTGCATCATGGGCAGTAATGTTGAATACCGGTGAGAACCAAATAACATCGCCATCAGAATCAAGCACTTCAAACCGTCCTTCAGAAGAGGCAACAGTCATTGCATAATCGCCTGATGCTTTAAAGCTGCAATAACTGACATCAAGACCCCAGAGAATTTCTGTGGTATCAAGTTTCAACTTGTCAGAATCATCTGACCAAAATCCTTTATTGGGTAATAGGAAATGTTCTTCCCACAAAACTTGTGCTTCAGAGGATAAATTTAAACACAAGATGAAATTAACTACTGTAATAACAATAATTTGACGCATAGTTGGTGGATATATTAGAGCAATTTTTATTTTTGCTCTTGTTCTAAAATTAAAAATAGAAAAAAATTAAATTATTAATCATTAAAAAAGAAAAAATTATGAGAGTCGCTGTTGTTGGTGCGAGCGGCGCTGTAGGACAGGAGTTCCTGCAAGTGCTTGAAGAGCGGAATTTTCCGCTTGATGAGTTAGTATTATTCGGTTCAGCCCGTAGTGCAGGTAAAGAATATACTTTCAAAGGAAAGAAACTTGTTGTTAAAGAACTCAAACATGGTGATGATTTTAAGGACATAGACATAGCCCTTACATCAGCAGGCGCAAGTGTATCAAAAGAATTTGCATCAACAATAACAAAACACGGCGCAGTAATGATTGACAACTCAAGTGCATTTCGTTATGATGAAGATGTGCCTTTGGTTGTACCTGAAGTAAATCCAAAAGACGCTTTGAATCGTCCAAGAAACATAATTGCCAATCCCAACTGTTCAACAATACAGATGGTAGTTGCTTTAAAACCTATTGATGACCTGTCAAAAATAGTAAGAGTTCATGTTGCAACATATCAGGCAGCCAGTGGTGCAGGAGCCCAGGGAATTGCAGAGCTTGAAGAACAAATCAAACAAGTTGCTAACGGCGAAGAAACAGCTCCAAAGAAGTTTCCTTATCAGTTGGCGATGAATATCATACCACAGATTGACGTTTTCCTTGACAATGATTATACAAAAGAGGAAATGAAAATGAACTGGGAAACAAAGAAGATCATGCATACAAATGCTGAAGTTTCAGCAACATGTATACGTATACCTGTAGCCCGTGCTCATAGTGAAGCAATCTGGGTTGAAACAGAAAAAGAACTTGACATCAATCAGGTAAAAGAAGCAATGAAAAATTTTGAAGGATTAACAGTATTGGATAATCCTTCAGAAAAACAATATCCAATGCCTCTTTTCATATCCGGCAAGGATGATGTATATGTTGGTCGTATAAGAAAAGATATTGCAACAAATGGTCTTACATTCTGGTGTGTTGGTGATCAGATTAAGAAAGGTGCTGCTTTAAATGCAGTTCAGATAGCAGAATGGTTGATCAAAAACAAAGGATTATAAAGACTTTTGAGAAATTCAAAATACAAAGAGGTTATCTTAACGGATAACCTCTTTTTTTTGGCACACGTTTTGCATTTCATTTAACAACGGGCCCGCTTTTATAGAAACACTTTAAAATTTCAGACCTATGAAAGCACATATTAAAAATTTCAGCATTATCCCTGCAATAATTGTTTTTACAATTATTGGATTAACAACTACGGAAGCCGCAGCTCAAAGAAGGGATAACAATAAACCTGACAACAGGAGAAACGAACAAAGGGTTAAAGATGGTGATCACAAAAACAAATTTAAAGATCATGACTTTGACCGTAAGAAAGATCACTTCAAGGAAAAAGATAATCCTCGTAAAAAATATGGAGATAATGTAAAGCATAAGAACCAAACTAATTTTCATAAAGATTGGGATAACCATAAGCACTGGAAAAATCATCCTATCAGCTTTAGGAATCTCCCAAGAAAAGCCATTATGGTACATCTTGACGGTGAAGGATATATCTTTTATAAGGGAAGATTTTATATGGCAAGTCCATTTGGATATTACAGGGTTGATCCTCCACAATATTTGAAAATACTACCAAGAGGAAGCCACAGAGTATGGGTTAATAATCATCCGATGTTCAGGTATCATGACATATTATTTATAGAAACTCCTTTTGGTTTTAAAATAATGATTTAAGAGTATAAAACTCCAACATGTAAGTCGAAGATCAATAAATTCAACTTTAGGGTGGCAATAAAGCCGCCCTTTTTTGTGTATTTATCTAATTATTTTGAATTTGTGTCCATATATTTCAGTTATGAAGTTTGTTTTTTTTTAAATTTGCACATCTTACTAAAAGTAAGCTTGATGCAAAAGGAGCAGACTAACTTAATCAAAAAACCTGTTTTCTTTGATCAGGATGGTTCAATAGACGATCTTGTATCACTGATAATAATACTGACATTAAAAAAATTCAGGCTTACCGGTATTTCTATAAGCAATGGAAATTGCTATTCAAATAATGCAGTAGAAAGTACATTAAGAATACTAAGTCTTTTTTCAAAAGATAATATAAATGTTGCAGTAAGCAGTTCGAAGATCACCAATGTTTTCCCGGTTAAATGGAGAGAGAGGGGTAAAGGGGTAAATTCGTTAGAGACTTTAAAAAATACAAGTCCCGACTTTTCGTTGCTAAGTAGTGAAGAAGCTGCTGATTTTACTGCAAAAACAATCCTTTCAGAAGAAGAAAATACAACTGTTATAGCAACCGGACCTGCTGTCAATTTGGTCAATACTATTGAAAAATATCCGGAAGTAAAGGACAAAATAGACAGGATAATATGGATGGCCGGAGCATTCCTCGCTGATGGTAATGTAATTTCCCCTGATCATGATGGAAGTGCTGAATGGAACATCTTCAGCGATCCTGAATCAGCCAGAAAGCTTATTCATTCAGGTATAAAAATCATATTATTCCCTCTTGATGCCTGCAACCTTATTCCTATTGATGATTATCTTATTTATTCTTTGAAGAAAAACTCAAAGAAGATTTTATCATCACTTGTTCATGATATGTTTTTATTATCACTCGACAGTCACAAGAAATATTATATGTGGGATGTACTTCCGGCATTATATCTTGACTGTCCGGAGATAGCACATTTGATAGATACTTCTGCTGACATTGAAATAAGGGGAACATCAATGGGAAGCATTTTTAAAACTTCAAAAGGGAAACCATTGAGATATGCAAACACCCTGGATGAGGAATTATTTCTTAAAAGGTTTCTTAAGCGTCTTAAAAAGTTTTAATCTTATATAGAATAAAAAAGAAAAGGGTAATGAATATTCATAACCCTAAATTTTTTATAATAGTCTCTTCTTAAGAATTACCTGAAAACAGGAAGGTAAATGCCAGAACAAGCAGGATAATAATTACAATAACAACAAAGAAAATTATTACCCCTGATCTGTATCTCTTATTAGATTTGACAAGCTTGTTTACCGATTGTATTTTGTTGATTTTATTTACCATTTTTTTCAGTGCCATCTGATCTTTTACAATATAATCATAAGCACCATATTTCATGGTGTTTATAGCAACATCGATATTATCCTGACCTGATAAAAATATAAATTCGATATTTGGGTTTTGCTCTTTTGCTTTTTTCAACACATCAATCCCATTCATGCCATCTAAAAGAAAGTCCTGAATTATTATGTCGGGATTGCGGTATAAATTGTTGATAGCATCTTCCCCGGAATAAAAAGGCATAACATTAGAAAATTTATTTGTCTTCAAATAACTTACTATCAATTTGTTATAAACCCTGTTATCTTCAACAACAAAAATTAATGAATCATTTGTGTCTTGCATAATATTCCGTTAAGATCGGATTAGAAAAATACTTTTATTTATTTACTCCGAAATTACATTAAAAATTTCAACCGCCAATCTAAATTAACAAATTTTTCAATAACCAAAGCATAAATATTGTAAAGTAATATTAAATCCTTCAAATATTTTTCAATACTCAAAATCCTATTTGCTATTTTAAGTATATAAGAAACACTAACTTATATATAAAAAATCAATTTACCTCCTTATTAATGCTATTTACCGATAATTTTATTACTAACATACTACTTTGCTTTGCATAGTACTTTCTATCATCGTACATTTGATCAAAGTTTACTAAAAACATTGACATGAACATTGAAAACACAAAGGCGCAAATGAGGAAAGGCATTCTGGATTACTGTATTCTGGAAATTCTTTCCAAAAAACATTCTTACGCTCCTGATATTATAAATGAATTAAAAAAAGCCAACCTTATTGTTGTTGAAGGAACTCTTTATCCACTTCTTACAAGGTTGAAAAATATTGGGGTTCTTAATTACCGTTGGGAAGAATCGTTACAGGGTCCTCCCAGAAAATATTATGAACTTACAGAAACAGGATACAAGGCTTTATCCGAACTGGAAGTATCCTGGAGAGAAATATTAAATGCCGTTGAAACAATTAAAAATTCTAAATAATATGAACCGTACAATTACAATAAACATCAGTGGCTCTGTCTTCAACATTGATGAAGATGCATATGATAAATTGAAGAACTACCTCACAAGTGTTAGTGAATACTTCAATAAAGAAAATGGAGGACATGAAATTATTTTTGATATTGAATCAAGAATAGCTGAATTATTCAGCGAAAGAATATCTGAAAGCCAAAATGTTATCAACTTAACTATGGTGGATGAAGTAATTTCTGTTATGGGCTCACCTGAAGAATTTTCGAGTAATGATGAAAACGCTTCTCAGGAAAAAAGCAGTAATAATAATCCGGTCTATCCACGTAGTTACAACACTAAAGCAAAAAAGCTTTATCGGGATCCTGATTCAAGAGTGATAGGGGGAGTATGTAGTGGATTAGCTCATTACTTCAATACGGACAAGATATTAATGAGGATAATTTTTGTAATTCTGTTATTTGTAACTTCAGGCATATTAATTCCGGCATACCTTATCTTATGGATTGCAGTTCCTAAAGCAAGAACAACATCTCAAAGACTTGAGATGAAAGGAGAACCAATAAATATTGAAAATATTGGCCGCTCTGTAAAAGAGGAAATGAATGATCAAGACACTGCAAAAGGAAGTTCAGTAAAGGATTCTAAGAGAAATATCAGATATGCTGCTCCAATAAAAAATTCAGAAAATAATTCTCCGGGCATTTTGGGAAAAATCATAGGTGTTATATTAGTTTTCTTTGGATTCATAGCACTGGCAGGACTCATCGTAAGCATATTCGTTTCAACAAAAATGATTGGAATGCTACCCGGGTTCTTTCATGAATACGGATCTTATTCATTTTTGAATCACTTCTTCACAAACAGTACTTTATCTACTCTGATGCTTGCTTTGTTAATAATTGTGGGAATACCAATATTGCTTTTCATATATGCAGGGACAAAACTTATTTTCAACTATAATTCAAACAACAAATCGGTAATATTTTCATCACTTGGCATCTGGTTCATTGGAGTAATAATTGCAATTGCTTCAGTTGTAGGAGCTGTAAATGTATTTAGCACCAGCACAAATGTTGAAGATAGTTCTCTTCTGAGGGTAAGTTCTGATACTATCTATATTTCATCGAAAGATTATGCAACAGGCTTAAATTCAGAACCTAAATACGAAATAAATAATTTAAAAGTCATTGATCATAATGGCAATGAAGTTATTGCGGCCAATCCTGTGTTAAGAATTGAAAAGAGTGGAAACAGCAATATTGAACTTGTGATTAAAAAGACATCAAAAGGTAACAATATCAAGACAGCTGAAAAGAATGCCAGAAACATTGAGTACAATTATAGTCTGGATGGTTCCAAACTAATTTTTGATCCACATTTCCTTTTAAAGAAAAACGAAAAGTGGAGATCTCAAAAATGTATACTAACCTTAAAAGTACCTGACGGTAAAGTAATATACCTGGATGAAAGCATAATTCCATTAATAAATGACATTGATAATACTTCCGACACCTGGGCTGGAGATATGATCAACTCATATTGGGTAATGAAACCTGAAGGACTTTCTTTATCTACTGCTAATTAATTGAAAC
>CAYXJA010000076.1:0-4970 GCA_964465425.1 uncultured Prolixibacteraceae bacterium
ATCAGTAACCGGGTACTCTTTGCCGAAAACAATTACCCTGTCTCCTTCTTTAGCTTCTATTCCTGTGATATCTATCATGCACATATCCATACATACATTTCCAATTACGGGTGCAAGATGTCCGTTAATCCATACTTTACCAACGCCATTACCCAGTTTGCGGTTGAATCCGTCAGCATATCCAATTGGCAATGTGGCAAGTTTAATCTCATGAGTAGCCAGGCCTTTGCGGCCGTAACCAATAGTTTCTCCTTTATTTACGGTTCTTATCTGAGATATGGTTGTTTTCAAAGTACTTACATTTTGAAGTGCTTTAGGATCATTAGAGCTGTATCCGTATAAACCTACCCCAAGTCTTACCATTTCATACTGATAGAAAGGAAATCTTTCTATTCCGGAAGAGTTAAGTATATGCCTTATCACTGAATGGTCACATCCATGCTGAATGATTTTTGCCATTTCATCAAAGCGGTTGACCTGTGTTTTAGTGAAGTCATCTTCAGCAGGTTCATCGCTTACTGCAAGGTGTGAGAAAACAGAGCTGATAAATAATTCATCGTTTTTGTTAACCTTAGTAAGTAAAGTTTCAATGTCTCTTTTTGATTCAAAGCCTAAGCGTTTCATCCCTGTATCTATCTTTATATGAATAGGGAAATTGTTTACAGCATTTCTGTGTGCAGCAGGGATAAACTGATCAAGAATTCTCATTGAATAAATTACAGGTTCAAGCTGATGTTCAATCATAAGATCGAAGCTGTGTTCTTCAGGATTCATAACGACAATCGGCATTTTTATACCTGCTTTCCTTAATGCTACTCCTTCATCAGCGATAGCTACGGCCAGATAGTCTGCATGATGGAATTCAAGCATTCTTGCTATTTCAGCCAAACCGCTGCCATAAGAGAAGGCTTTTACCATTACCATAATCTTTACATCAGGAAAGAGCTTGCTTTTAAAATAGTTGAAGTTGTGTATTAATGCAGAGAGATCAATCTCCAATACTGTTTCATGTGCCTTGTGTTGTAATACCGTTGCAATGAGATCAAACTGGAAATCACGAGATCCTTTTAAAAGAATTGCCTCCTGTTTGAATTCAAGGTTAGGCATATCATTCAAAAACTCGTATGTTGATTCATAGAACTTAGCATTATCACCAAACAGATTTGCCTGTTTAGAGATGTTGGGACCAATTCCTATGAATCTTTCCATCATCCTTAACCTAATGAGCTCTGCCACTTCAGCATATAGAACGTCATCAGGTTTTGGAGAAAAATAAATATCTGAAAGTATTAAAGTCTTTGTAAGGAAATCCTGACTGGCCTGCTGATCCAGAGTGTCAAGTGCAATTGTAAGAGAATTCAGATCAGAGTTGTATGAATCGTTGATTACAATACACTCGTTATTGCCTTGTTTTATTTCAAGCCTCATGGCAACCGGCTGAAGAGAGCTAAACCTGTTAAGAACATGATCCTGATCCTTGCCTATTGCAATAAGCGCAACTAAGCATGTGCAGGCATTCTCAACAGAAGCATCATCTGAAAAGGGAATAGATATTGCATATTGCTTTTCACCAGATTGGGCTATAATACCACATCCCTCAGGTACTTTCTGTACGAAATATACAAAGAGGTCGGCAGTTTCATCCATCATAGACCAGGTAATAGAGCATAGTGGTTTATGCTCTGCAAGCTGTTCTATTGCATCAGTTATATTCTGGTAGTCTTTGTGATATATAATTACATCAGTGCCTTTGAATAAGTTGAGCTTTTCTCTCACCTTTTCTTCTACAGATTTAAAGTTAGACTGATGTGCTTCACCAATATTTGTGAAAATTCCAATGTCAGGTTTAATTATTTTTTGAAGATTATCCATTTCATCAGGCTGAGAAATACCTGCTTCTATAATTGCTATATCATGTTCATCTTCCATAAGCCAAACTGAAAGAGGAACTCCGACCTGGGAATTATAACTCTTTGGACTTCTTATAATGTTATATTCTTCAGCTAAAAGATAGCTTAGCCATTCCTTAACAATTGTCTTACCGTTACTCCCGGTAATGCCAATTACTTTCCCCTTGAATTTATTGCGTTTAAGAATTGCAATATCCTGTAAAGATTTAAGGGTATCCTCAGTAAGAATGAAAGTGGCTTCAGGAAATTTGTGTACCGAATAATTCGGATTTGATATAATAAAGTTTCGTACCCCCTTATCGTAAGCATGACGAATAAACTGATGGCCATCATTGCTTTTGGTCTTTAATGCAAAAAACAACGTTGAGCTTCCTGAAACAATTGTTCTTGAATCAGTCGACAGATATGCAATCTGTGTCTCTTCTCCCTTTTGAAGGAAACCGGCACCAATTTGCTCTGCAATACTAAAGTTGGTTAACACATTCATTTTCTTCTATTTTTGAGAAATTTTATAGCATTCTCTGCATAATGGTTCATATTCACTTTTCTCTCCCAGGACAACAAGCTTTTCTTCAAGCGTTAACCTGTGTGAAAAGTTTGCCAGACTACCACATTTCATGCATATAGCATGAACTTTTGTAACATACTCGGCAGTAGCCATTATCTTAGGCATCGGACCGAACGGCTTGCCTCTGAAATCCATATCCAACCCTGCAACAATTACTCTTATTCCCATGTCAGCAAGCATTCCGCATACATCAACAATTGAATCATCAAAGAACTGCGCTTCATCTATGCCTATTACATCAACATCTCCTGTTAGTAACAGTATGTTAGATGCAGTTTCAACAGGCGTAGAGCGTATTGCGTTTTCATCATGCGATACAACTTCATTAGTGGAATAGCGGGTGTCTATTGCGGGCTTGAATATCTCAACCCTTTGCCTGGCTATCTTTGCCCTGTTCAACCTTCTTATCAGCTCCTCGGTCTTCCCCGAAAACATCGAACCGCAAATAACCTCTATCCATCCTTTTTGTTTGGGACCTCTTAAATCTTTTTCAAGAAACATTTTATACTATTAAACCAAAAAAATTAATTTTACAACTTATTGACAATTTTAACGTTCTGAAAATTGTAGTCTCAAAAATTTATTTTTTGAATATACTACATTTCATCAAATAATTAAATATTTCATTTAGCTTTACTGTAAATAAATGAATTTTAAACGTATATGGACAACAAAATAATACTTGAGCTGATTAAAAAAAACCTTGAAGAAATAAATTTATTGGTTGAAGACCTTTATAAAGGAGGAAAATACGATCAGGTTCTAATTGAAATCACTTTAGCAAAAGCAAAAATTCTTTACCAGGAGTTGTCTTTGGTTAAACCTGATATACATTCTGATATTACACCTCTTATTGAAGAAGAAACAAAAAGTAATTTAGAGCAAGTTGAATCTGCAGATGAAGGAACAACAAATCAAGATACCGAAAGAGATTCTATAGAAACTCAAATATCAAATGGTGACGAAATTAAAAGTGACTTTATTATAAGTGAAGAGACACCAACTCTGGATTTCGATAGCGAACCTGCTATTTTAGAAGTTGAAGAAGTTCTGCAAAGCACAGATGTTCAGGCTCAGGTTGAAGTTTTTGTTGAACCGGTTGATGTCATTAATGATGAAGGACCTTCTGATCCAACTGTTGAAACTATTGAAGAAGTTGCTGAAGAAATTGTAACTAATGTTCCTGATGAAGTAATTCATATTACTGTTGAAGAATCAGATCAGTCTATTGATATGCCTGACACAGACAAACTTATTGATAAGGTAATTGAGGTTACTTCTGATTCTTCTGAGAAAAAGGTCTTTGGTGAGAAATTTCAAAACGAACCTTCATTGAATGACAGACTTGCATCTATGCAAAGTGCTGAGCCAAAGATAAAACCTATGCCAATAAACAACCTTAAGGCGGCTATTGGTATCAACGATAAGTTTCTTTTTACCAGAGAGCTTTTTAATAACAATTCTTCTGATTTTGATTTTACTGTAAATAAAATCGATAGTATGAATACTTTTCTGGAGGTTATTGAATTTCTGGAGCAAAACTATAAGTGGACAAAGAATACAACCAGCTTAAAGTTCATGAATCTTGTCAAAAGAAGATTTGAAAATTAAATCCTGATGGGAAAACTTTTTATTGTACCTACTCCGATTGGCAACCTTGAAGATATGACCCTCAGGGCAATCAGAATTCTTAAAGAGGCAGATATTATTCTTGCTGAAGATACCAGGACTTCTTCTGTTCTCCTTCACCATTTCGATATTAAAACCAGGCTTCAGTCTCACCATAAATTTAATGAGCATAAAACTTCCGAGCATATTGCAGAAAGAATTCTGGGTGGCGAAAATATAGCTCTTATTTCTGATGCAGGTACTCCCGGTATTTCCGACCCCGGATTCTTACTTGCCAGAACTTGTATTGAAAAAGGAGTAGAGGTAGAAACCTTACCAGGACCTGTAGCTTTTGTGCCTGCCCTCGTTAATTCAGGGTTACCCTGCGATAAGTTTTGTTTTGAAGGATTTCTGCCTCAAAAGAAAGGAAGGCAAAAAACGATTAAAGCACTGGTTGAAGAAAGCAGAACTATGATCTTTTATGAATCTCCGTACCGTTTGTGCAAGGCTCTTGAGCAATTTATTACTTACTTCGGTCCCGATCGTAAAGTATGTGTGAGCAGAGAATTATCCAAGCTTCATGAAGAAAATTACAGAGGAACTTTAAAAGAGGCTTTTGATTATTTTTCAGAAAAGGGAGTGAAAGGTGAAATAGTTATTATTGTTGCAGGGAATAAAGATACTAAGGAAGACGCCGATACTGAAGATTAATTTTTTTACATTATAAATTCAAAAATAAAGGGTGTCTCATTACGAAACACCCTTTATTTATATATAAAAGTTAGATAGTTATTCTACTATTGCTTTGAACTTTGGATTTTCAAAATACTTTGCAAATTCAAGGTCAGTCTTAGCGCAATTTTTGAATTTAGCATCTTTAGCGA
>CAYXJA010000076.1:5070-7485 GCA_964465425.1 uncultured Prolixibacteraceae bacterium
ACTTCTTTACCAAGACCTGATGCTGCTGCAAAATATTCTTTTGCTTTATCAGTTTTTCCCTGATACAAAGCTGCTACTCCAAGATTGTTCTGGATAATTGGATTGCCAGGGTTTAGCTGATCTGCTTTTTCGAAATTAGCTGCTGCTTCATCCATTTCTCCTGCTTTCACCTGAGCCATTCCTAAGTTGTTGAAACCTCTCCAGTCTTTTGGGAATTGTTTAGTAAATGATTTGAAGAACTGTAATTTCTTAGCGTTATCATCAGTTAAAAGAGCTGCTTTGATAAGTTCAGCCTGATTTAATTTTTCAGGACTTTTTTCTGCATCAGCAAGTAATTCTTCATCAGTCCTGCCAATAAGATTAATATTAGCGTAGAATTTAGCACGGCGTAATTCAGGAAGAATTTTGTCTGCAAGAGCAGTAAATGCTTCTGAAAGATTACGTATTTCTTTTTCACGAACTTCAGGATCAGTATACATTGAAAGTACACGAAGAATCAATTCTTTATCCTGTATGTTAGATGCTGCAACAAGTTTCTGGAAACCTTCCCAGTCTTCAGCTGTATTTTTTGCTTTGATGTTAGCAGTAAGGTTTTCAGCTTTTAATTGATTATTGAGATAATCAGTAGCAGCTGTTTCACGTTCTTTAGCAAGCTTAGCATTAATGTCTTCCTTGCCGTCTGGTGATGCATATGCAGAAATCTGAAGATCTTTCAACTCTTTACGATCATTCTTTACAGCATCTTTTGCGTATGATTTGAATGCATCAAAATCTTTAGCTCCAACTTCTTCATCACGTACTTTTGCACTATTGATGAGGTAATGGATGTCTGCCATAAGTTCGTCAGGAACGACCCTCTGGAAAGGATCAATTTCAGGATTGTATTTTCCTGTTGTATTTTTTTCTCTTTGAATACCAATAATTGGTTCCCCAACTTTATTTACCATTTCAGATGTTGAAATAACACCATCAGCAAGTTTTATTGGTTCAAAATCAAGTGATTTAACACCCTGTGAAGCCACAATCTTAACCTGAAGTTCAGACATTCTCATTGCTGCTTCATAAGGTATTGCTCCCTTAACTGAAAAATTACCACCCTCTTTGTAAACAACAACCTGATTATTGGCTGTTACTTTTTCTCCCTGGAGTTTTATTTCAGGATAAGCTTTGTCAACTAAAACGTTTTCTGAATTTGTGTACCTGATTACCGGTGTGATAAGTAAATTTGCTTTTTTTGCAAAATACTTTTCAGGTATCTGCCCTTCAACTGCAACAAGAACTTGTCCTGCATGTGTTTCAAGTACTTCAGGTGTAACGTTCCATTTGATCAGGTCAGCCTCTTTTTTCATCTTCTTGATGCTGGCACAGCTGCTGAAAAGCATCGCTAGTATAGCCACAGAGACTAGAACTTTTAAATTGAATTTTTTCATGATGGTCACATTATTATTATTTTAAACATTATTTCACTTATTACTACAAAAATAAGAATGTTTTTTAATCCTGAAAGGCAAAAATTGAAAATTTTATCATAATAAAACCCTCGTTATTCCTGAATCATAGGTATTTTGAAAGATTGTTTCGCACAATTTCAAATAATCTTTTTTGTTCTCCACAAAATCAATCTCATTTGTATCTATGATAACTATCGGAAAATCAACCTGTTGTTTAAAAAAGTTAAAATATGCCTTAGTTACTTTATCTAAATAATCAGTTTCAATCGACTGCTCATATTCCCTTCCTCTTTTTCTGATATTTTTTAAAAGATTTGAGCCATTTTTATATAAAAAAACAAATAAATCCGGTTTGGGAAGCCTGGGATATATGATATTAAAAAATTTCCTGTAAAGGTTAAATTCATCGTCCGACAAGGTTACACTTGCAAAAATCAATGATTTCATGAAGTAATAATCAGATACAGCAAAATCCTTGAATAAATCTCTGTTCTGCAGTTCATTTACCATCTGGGTATACCTCTCCGACATAAACGACATTTCAAGCGTAAAAGCATAGTTCACCGGATCGTTGTAAAATTTCTTAAGAAAAGGATTGTCAGCAAAATTTTCACTTACAAGCTGCGCATTGTAATCTTTAGAGATCATTTCGGCCAGAGTGGTTTTACCTGCACCTATATTGCCTTCTATTACAAGAAAATTCATCCCAAACTTTTTAATCCTTTTGAAATACTGTATTAATTTTTTGAATACTTTTTTAAACGGATAACCCTTTGTCGCCCAAATATAAATATTCAATTTTATGTCCTAAAAATAGTAATTCTTTTTTTAAACTAAACAATAAAGGGCAGCTTGTTGGCTACCCTTATATTTTTTATGAAAATAATTGTTTAAATCAATGACGATCCCTGCGATCGTTTCTGTTGCCATAGCCACCACGATCACCACCACGATCACCACCACG
>CAYXJA010000077.1:0-7401 GCA_964465425.1 uncultured Prolixibacteraceae bacterium
TTCATTTTTCCTACATAATTTTATAGCCAACAGAAATTATTATCATGCGCTGAGGTTGTCGGTAACGCTCAGGAGCACGATTTGAAGTGTGATAATACTCAGTATCAAGAATGTTTTTTACTATCAGTTGTATTGATAAATCCTTTTTGGGATTCCAGTTTATCGCACCGTTAAGTATAAAATAGGGATCTATAATTTTTGAATTAGTTGATGTAATAGTATAGTTGTTTTCCCTTTCTCCTAAGAAATTTCCCCTAATGTTTAGATTCAACTTGTCATTGAAGGAATAACTGATATAAGCATTCCCGCTATGTTTGCTTATTTCGGGAATATTCTTGCCATTTTCATCCTTGCTGTCAGTGTATGTATAATTAATCGAAGCTTTTAATTTCTCAGATGTATACGATAATGATGATTCCAATCCCAATATAAATAACTCACCCCTGTTAATCCACCTGTAACCTTCACTCAATATTTCCTTATATATGCTATTATGGAGATTATTACTATATCCTGTCAACTCAAAATTAAAATTGCCTATCTTTTGTGATACAAAAGACAATTCCAATGAATTCATTTTCTCAGGCATAAGATTATTATTACCAATACCATCAGTATAATCCCAGGGTTTTGGTGCCCTGAATGCATCTGTGTATGTAAACCTAAGATAATTGCCATATATGTTATAACTTAACCCTGCCCTTGGAGTAATAACCTGTTTATAAATGCTGCTTAGATCATATCTTATCCCTGCTGATAAATATAACTTTTTAAATAAAACATATCTTGGTTCAAAAAAGAAGCTTGCCAGATAATTCTTATGCATCTCAGGTTTTATTGGTATCGCCGGCCTTATCAACATAGACTCGCTGAACGTCATCGATGGTTTGTCGGCCAGACTCTCAAACTCAAAGGTCATACCACCGGTTAAAGAAAGGTTTTTAATTCCATTATAATTAACTACAGTTTCAAAACCTGTTAAATTGTTAGGTCTGTAATATCCCACCTGAGATGTATCCGTAATATAGTAAATTGAGTTCTTCAACACAGTTGAATTCCTATTGTACAGGGTTGAATTTAATGTCAGATTATCACCAAACTTCTTTGAGTATCTTAAATAACTATTCACAAATAGTATATTCCAAAAACTGCCAAAATCCTGGTAATGACTCCCTGTTGATTTAAACATCGTAGCTGTCGATGTTTGCTTTTGCAAATAATTAGTTCCAAATTCAAAATCTTTATATGATATCTTTATCCCAAAATTGTAATCATTCTCAAAATTATCGATAAGGTCTGACCAGTTATTATCACCGCTTTCTACTCTTAAATCACTCTTTTCAGTTCTTTTAAACATTCCCGTAACTCTAACCTTCAGCTTCTTACCTTTATCTGATAAATTGAAAGAACAGTCCCCGGAAACAGTATTGTAATTGCCAATCAGGCTTTTTAAAGTCCCTATAGAATTATCACTTCCATTAGTAATGATGTTAATAACTCCTGATACAGCATTTGTCCCATATGCAACTGACGAAGGTCCATATACAACTTCTACCCTTTTTATATCAGACATATTGAATTGACCACCACTATAAAACCCTCCTGAATTAAGCTCATTAACCTGAATCCCATCAATTAAAACCAAAGTAAGATTATTTTGATTGGGAATTCCTCTTTGAAAGACATAACTGTTAAGACTTTGAATGTCTCTGAATTGAAAACCTGGCAGATCTGTTAATAATTCATCTAATGTAAAATAACCTCTTTCAGCAATTTCATTTTGAGTAACTACCCTAACAGTAGCCGGGACCTCATTTATATCTTCTGCAGTTTTTGTTGCTGAAACAACTTTGAATTTCGACAACTCGTTAATATCAAGGTCATATAAATCAATTCTTTCATCTTGGGAAAAAGAATTAATTGATAAAAAAAACAACAACCCTAATATAAATTTCCCCAGAGAATTCATGTTATTAAGTTATCTGTTTTAAATAAATTGAAAATTTTAAAGAATCTGACCAGAAAACCACCCCACAACACCATTCTAATTTACAAAAAAAAAATTAAATGCCAACAAATTATTATTTTATATTTTGCTCATTATTTTATGGTCGATTTTTTTATACATTCACTTAAAAATTCATGAAGCATATATCAATTATAATATTACTGTTGCTATTCCTGAATATCTCATTTTATTCTTCAGGTCAGGATTGCTATAAATCTTTTTGTACTCCAACAGATTCATTGGTTATTTCTCAAAAAATAATCTCATCAGATAGCAACTGCACTAATTTTGATTTGAATAAAACTCTCACATGTGTTGCCCTTTCATTTATTGATACTCCATATAAATCTGGGACTCTCGAAATATGTACTACTGAATCATTAATAATTAATGTCCGTGAATTAGATTGCCTCACTTTTGTTGAAAATTCTATTGCAATTACAAAAACTATTGCTTCAGGTAACCTCACATTTGAGAATTACAAAAATCAACTAAGAAGATTAAGATATCGCAATGGAATAATAAACAGCTATGCAAGCAGAATTCATTACTTTTCTGAGTGGCTATCTGAAAATGAAAAAAACAACATTATTGAAATTTGCTCAAAGAAGAATTGCGGAATTCCATATGATGTAACAATTAATTTTATGAGCACCCACCCTCAATACTATAAGCAATTAAAGGATGATTCTTTATTAACCGCTGAAATCAGTCTCATAGAACAAAGAATTTCATCTTCTGATTCATTGTATTACATACCTAAAGAAAATGTCAGGGAAATAGAAAAGAATTTGAAAGAAGGGATGATTATAGGAATTACTACTAATATACCCGGACTTGACATCAGCCATTCAGGGATTACTGTTAAAGTTAATGACAGAATCCATTTACTCCACGCATCTTCCGATGCAGGAAAAGTCCTTATTTCTCCAATGCCTCTTTCTGATTATTTAATTGCAAATAAAAAACAAACAGGCATTATAGTCGCTGAATTAAAATAGAAAATGCCACCCTGTTTTTGCAGAATGGCAATCTTTTCTATGTTGAATAATGTCTTTATTTTATTGGTTCAACCAAAATCACCAGGAACTTGGATGCTTTCCAAAATTCTTCAGGATTATCAATAACTATATTTTCTATAGTTTTTTCTGTTCCTGTAAAATGATATGATCCATCAGGATGACTTGAAATAAGCTCTGCTTTCTTGGCCATCAACAAAACTTCCTTGAAATCCCGAATATCAACTTTATTGAAATATTTCTGATTGAAATCTGATTTAATCTTGTGTGTCTTGCCAATACCAATAAAACCACCAACTTTTTCAACTACATTGTTTTCAACTAATTCTTCCTTTGAACCAAAACAATAATATGCAACGCTCATTTCATCTTTCTGCTGTTTGATCGTCTCGGACTTCTGAACACTTTCCTCGGTAATTACAGTTATTTGCTCATTTAATTCAGAAATATCAATCTTCATTTTTTCAATTTGAGCTGTCAAATCTGAAATTTCTGCATCTTTCTCTTCAATTTGAATCATATAATTCTGAACCATCTTTTCTAATTCAGCAACTTTCAAATTTGAATGTTTAAGTTTATTCTGCAATGATGATATTATTTTCTTGTTCTCATTTATCATGTTGTTGAGTAAATTAATATCATTTATAATTTTATCCTTTTCATCCTGCTGTATTTCAGATCCTGTTGATGACAAACTAACATTCAACATTTTCTGAACTCTCTTGATAGAATCGAGGTTACTTTGTATCTGATTAAGATCGCCAACATAATCAAGTATCTGCTGATTACGTTGCACAACAACCTGCTCAACACTGTCCTTTGAAATATTCAATTGAGATATTTCCCTTTTATATTTCTGACATGATGCAAATAGAATAATAGCTAACAAAATAAATGCTGCTTTTATTAAAACGTTTACTGATTTTTTCATTTCTTATTTGTTTAAATGATATATTTCTTCCTTTTTTTAATAATATTTGAATGCTAAAAATAAGTTTTTTCAAAAAAATATCTTTTTCTTAAAGTATATAAACGACTGAATTATAATTTCTAGCATAAATACTGCGCAAATTTATACTGAAAAATATTTAAAAATGGTCTAAAAGTTAAATTTTTAATGAGTCAGCAAAGAAATATTATTTATTTTTGTGGCCTCGGTCTGTAGCTCAGCTGGTAGAGCAGCTGACTCTTAATCAGCGGGTCAAGGGTTCGAGTCCCTTCAGACCGACAAAAAAACACTTACATCGCTGTAAGTGTTTTTTCTTTTTTATCGTTTATAATTACTTAACAATTAACCTCTTTATTTGCTTTCATTCTTCAAATCTTCCAACAAAGCACCCAGTTTGTTTACATATTCAGTAAATTCAGTTGAATATCTTACTGAATCTTCACGTACCTGAGGCAGATCTATTTGAAAATGATGCCTTACTGATGCCGGTCCTGAATCTAAAATATAAATATCAGACGATAAGAATACTGCTTCGCTTTCTGAATGCGTTACAAATATTACTGTTGGATCCAGCTTCGTGTTTTCAAAGATGGAACGAAGGAAAAGCTGTATTTGCTTTCTAGTTACTGTATCCAATGCGCCAAATGGCTCATCCATCAATAATATCTGGGGATTTACAACAAGATTCCTTGCAATGGCAACCCTCTGCAACTGACCTCCTGATAAAATAGGATATTTAGCCCACTTCTTCTCATGTCCTCCTAACCCTACAATCTTTATCATTTCCATTGCCCTGTCATTGGCTTCTTCTTTATTTATCCCCTTGAGAATTAGCGGAAGTGCAACATTCTGAAGAACGGTTTTCCATTCAAATGAAGTGTATTGCTGAAATACCATTGGAATTCTGTCATCTTCTGTCCTTTTCTTTCCATATATGTATATATCTCCTGAGGTAGGACTCTGTAATCCTGATATATATCTTAATATGGTTGATTTACCACATCCCGATTTTCCCATTATAGTAATAAACTGCCCCTGCCCTTTTTTATCTTTTATGCTGAGGTTAAAATCTTTAAAAACAACATTAGGAGGAGTATGGTCTGAATATACCTGATTAATATTTACCAGATTTATGATGTCAGTTCCAATTCTGTCTTCAACCGGCTTAGATTCATCAACATTTACAACTATCTTTTCTTTGATTTCTTCTTTTTCAAGAGAGCTCTCCTCTTCACTGACATTGTCCTTTTGAAATATATTCTTCTTCATAAATTAGGCATATTTAAATTTAAACAACTTCTTATCCAGTTGTTTCAATAGCTTGTCCTGAATAAATCCAATAAAAATAATTAGAATTAAAACTGCATAAAGCTGATCAACATGCGAACCTCTTGATGTTGCCATATAGATCATAGATCCTAGTCCACCTTGTGCATTTACCATTTCTGCAATTACTATATATGTCCAGCTCACTGCAACCAGATTTATTACATCCATTGAAAACCGGCTCAATACAGAAGGAATATAAAAGTGCTTCAATGTCATCCATGGACTTGCATTCAATGTCCACATCGTTTGCTTTAAGGCCTTCAAATGATCATCAGTTTCAATGTCCTTTATCCTTTGTGTAATGGCAGGCAACAAGTAAACAAATATTCCAAATGCCAGAAACTCTACTTTTACTCCTAGTCCAATACCGAATAAGGCCATGAAAATACCTGTTGTTGCTGGTAGCGGAGTAAAACGTACAGCTTCAATCTGCTTGCTTACTAAATGCCTGAAAAATGGTATTAAACCTACAATAAATCCAAGGGGAATTGCTATTGCCATAGCCTGTAAATAACCACCAAGGTTTATGAAGATTGAATAGCCGGTGTTGTAAAGCAAATTCCTTTCAATAAAAAGAGTCTTATAGCATAAAATTACATCAATAGGAGATGGCAGTATCGTTGATTTTACTAATCCTAAGGTTGGCACAAGCCACCAGATAAAAACCAGTAAAACCCAGCCTGATATGCTTATTATCGTTGCTGTTTTTTTATCTACTTCTCCGGCAAACCTGAATAAATTCTTAAACGATTCCATATTCATAAGTTGTGATTAAATAATAAAGGGGAATAGATACCCCCTTATTATTCAATATTTTAAAATTAATTGCCTAAAAGCTGAAATTCGGTACGCCTGTTTTCCGCCCTACCCAGCTCGGTATTGTTATCAGCAATTGGCTTATCTGGTCCGTTACCTACTATTATGAATCTGTTTTGATCAAAGTTATAGGTTTTTACTAAATAATCGGCTACCGATTTTGCCCTTTTGTATGAAAGCTCTCTGTTCATAGATGCACTACCAACAATATCAGTGTTTCCTTCTATTCTTACCTTCATTCCGGCAAATTCAACTGACAACTGGCCAAGCTGGTTTTCAATCTTTTCTTTCATTTCAGCTGTCAAAGCCCATGATCCGGTTTCAAAATTTATTATTATCGGTTTTATTGCAACTGCCGGTGCATTGATATCTTTTGATGTCGGGGCTTCAAATTTAATTTGACCTTCAGCAGAATGTTCTTCTCCTGTCAAATCATCAATTTCCTGAATAATGCCCGGATATGATGCTTCTGCCCATGGTACAATGTTGGTTAAGCTATTGCCATAACCATTTTTATATACTCTAGCCATTTTTGTATAAAGCTGCTGTCCGGTTATTCCTGTATAATCAGTGCTCAATCCAAAGAAATTTATGTTGTCACCGTAAGTAGCAAAGTGAATTTTCTTCATACCGTCAAGTATGATGCTGACATCATCCGGAACTTCAAATGCAACCTTATATGTTTGTGCTGCTTTTGCCATCTTTGCCGGATCACTCATTTCTGAATTAGCTACAAGCCATGCTCGTGATAACTTGATAAATAAATCTTTCTTCTTTTCAAGAACATCTTTTCTTGCAATGAATCCGTCCATAATTATATTAGGCAACAAATTTGTACTTGTAAGCACTCTTGCATCTCTTGATTTTAAACATTCTTCATCATCAGGCGACCAAACTACAGTTGCATCAGCATTCCCCGTTGTAAAGGCTGTCTTTGCTGCAAACGGATCACCCATAGGCAAAATTTTAACATCTTTTTCTGTTAACCCGCCTGCTTCTAAAGTTGCATGTAAGAGTGTGTTACTTGGCCATCCCAAGGCACAAGCTATTTTCTTACCTTTAAGGTCGGCAACTGTTTTTATTGAATTGTCAACAATGAAAACGTCAGCACCCCTGGAATCATCAATTTTTAAAAACTGAACTACGGACATTTTAGCTAAATCGCTGCTTTTATCCATACTGATAGGTGAAATATCGGTTGTAGTAAATATAAAGTCGAGGTCTCCGTTTTTCAATGCATCGTTCAACTTTTGCATATCGTCCATCCTTATTGCCTCGAA
>CAYXJA010000078.1:0-7397 GCA_964465425.1 uncultured Prolixibacteraceae bacterium
AAATTTGAAATGTTAAGGGCAATAAAGAGATGAAAATGTTACAAGTTGATCTTTTTTATTTATTTTCGCAGGGTTAAAAAATTTTAAGGTATGCCATTCAAAAACAAGACGGAAAAGTTCAGTTATGCATTAGGATACAGTTTGGCAGGAAATCTTCTTCAGTCGCAAATAAAAAAAGTAGATTTTGATTCATTGATTTCAGCTATCAAAGATGTGATGGAAGGAAACCAGTTGAAGATATCTCAGAATGAAGCGAATCAGATAATTGAAGAATATTTCAGCGAACAGCAGGCTGTACAGGGCGAACTGAATGAGAAAGTGGGAAATGAATTTCTTGAGAACAACAGGAAAGAAGAAGGGGTCATTGAATTAGAGAGTGGGCTTCAGTACAAGATACTTGTTCAGGGTGATGGCCCAAAGCCAAAAGTTACTGACAAGGTAAAATGTCATTATCATGGTACTCTAATTGACGGAGTAGTATTTGACAGTTCTGTAAAAAGAGGCCAACCGGCAGTCTTCCCTGTCAGCGGGGTTATTAAAGGTTGGGTTGAAGCATTGCAAATGATGAATACCGGTTCAAAATGGAGGCTTTTCATTCCTCCTCATTTAGCTTACGGTGATCATGGAACGGGAGCAGTGATTGGACCTAATTCAACACTTATTTTCGACGTTGAATTAATAGAAATAACATAATCAATCAATTTAGATAATAAATTTAAAAAAAATGAAGCATAGAAATTTTTTTATTGCTCTTGTTGCATTAGTTGCACTTGGAGTATCAGCCTGCAACGGTGGTTCAGTTTCAGGCCAGGATGTTAAAATTGAAAATCAAAGCGATTCTGTATCTTATGCATTAGGACATTCAGTTGGCAACAACCTGAAAACACAGTTTCCTACAGCCGATCCTCAGATCGTAGCTCAGGCATTACTTGAAGCATTTGAAGGAAAAGAAAACAAGCTTTTTGAAAACGGACAGGCAGCTGATAATTATATCAGGACATACCTCCGCGCAGAATCAGAAAAGAAAGCTCAGGAAAATCAAGCTAAAGGTGTAGCATTCCTTGCAGAAAACGGCAAGAAAGCAGGCGTTATGACAACAGCCAGCGGTCTTCAGTATGAGGTTATCAAAGAGGGTTCAGGTGCAAAACCTGTTGCTGAAAGTATGGTTAAAGTTCATTATCATGGTACAACCATTGAAGGTGAAGTATTTGACAGTTCAGTTGACAGAGGCCAACCAGCAGAATTTCCTCTTAACGGAGTTATCAAAGGATGGACAGAAGGTTTGCAGCTTATGACTGTAGGTTCAAAATATAAATTCTACATTCCATCAGAACTTGCATACGGTCCACGTGGTGCTGGAGCTAAGATTGGTCCAAACACTACACTTATATTTGAAGTTGAACTTCTTGAAATTTTAAAACAAGAACCTGCAAAGTAGAAAATGGCAGCAGATTTAAAAGGCACACTGATTGAGATACTTCCGGTACAAAAGGGAGTAAGCAAAGCAGGCAAGGAATGGGAAAAGCTTGAGTTTGTAATTGAAACAGAAGAGCAGTTTCCCAAGAAAGTATGTTTCACGTTATTTGGAGATAAAGTATCGTTGCTTAATGGAATTAGCAAGGGAGAAAGTATTGAAGTGTCATTCAACCTTGAATCGAGAGAATTCAATGGAAAATGGTATCATACAATCAATGCCTGGAAAATAAATAAGCAAAATGCAAAACAGGAAGAGGTGTCGGATTATAATTTTAATATGCCACCACCACCCGATAATAATGGGTTTGAGCCTTCTTATGACGATTTGCCTTTTTAAAAAAAATAATGTAATGGGATGTGTGTTAAACGCATCCCATTGTTTTTTAAATCATTTTTATATTTTTGCAAAGTTTTTAAAATAAAATTCAAATTCTTTATGGCAACTACTGCAGATATAAAAAACGGAATGTGTATTGAATTCAATGATCAGTTAGTTCAAATTGTATCATTCCAGCATGTTAAACCCGGAAAGGGACCAGCTTTTGTACGTACCAAGCTTAAAAATGTAAAGACAGGTAAAGTAATAGACAATACATTCAATTCGGGAGTAAGAATAAACGTAGTCCGGATTGAAAGACGCCCTTATCAGTTTTTATACAAAGATGAAATGGGATTCAACTTCATGCATTCAGAAACCTTTGAACAGATTTCAATTCTGCCCGAGATGATCGAAAACCCCGGATTACTTAAAGAAGGGAATGTTGTAGAAATCAATTTCCATGCAGAAACAGAAACACCGTTGACAGTTGAGATGCCTCCGTTTGTTGACCTTGAAGTCACTTACACAGAACCAGGAGAGAAGGGCAATACTGCCACGTCAACAGCACTTAAACCTGCAACTCTTGAAACGGGAGCTGAAATTATGGTTCCGATTTTCATCAATACGGGAGATTTAATTAAGGTTGACACCCGTGATAATTCATATTCTGAAAGGGTTAAGCGATAAAACATATTTAAAAAGTCCTCTGATAAAAGAGGGCTTTTTTTTTCAAAAATTTAACTAATTTAGCTTTATATTTAACTTTTAACCTTTAACAAATGGGAGCACTCGAAAACGGGGCCAATAAGAAAGACCTTAACAGAGAAACTATTCTTCAGATTGCGCAGGAAATATTCAGCAAATTCGGCTATAAAAAGACCACTCTTGATGATATTGCAAATGCAGTAAGAAAAGGGAAAAGTTCGCTTTATTATTATTTCAGCAGCAAGGAAGATCTATTTCAGGCAGTGATAGACAAGGAAGTAGATGTATTGAAGCAAGCCCTTGAAAAAGTTGTTTTCCGCTCAATGGACCCTGAAGAAAAGCTCAGGGAGTATATATTAACAAAGCTCACTACATTCCGCGAATTGGCAAACTTGTACAATGCACTTGAAAATGATGTTATTGCAATAGGTTTTATTGATGATGTCAAGGAAAAGAATGAGAAAGATGAGATAAGAATGATAAAGAGAATTCTTATTGAAGGAGTAAGGCGTGATAAGTTTCATATTGACGACCTCAACCTCACTGCTTTAGCCATCACAACTGCAATAAAAGGGCTTGAAATGCCTTTGTCTGCAGGAAAGTGGGGATCTGCTGATCTGGAAATGGCAGTTGATAATATCGTAAGGATTCTTTGCTATGGCATCATGAGAAGAGACTAAACAGAAAATATTCAGTTTATACAGGAAAGGTGGTTTCAATGAGATCACCTTTTTTTATTGGAAAATGTAATCAGATTGTATTAATACTTTAAACAACAGTTGATTTCCCGGACATATCTTGCAAATAAAAATGACTATGCAAACAGTATGTTTAAAAGTAGCTGAAGGTTCATTTGAAAAGTTGCAAAGAATAATCAGTGCGTTCAATGAAAAAGAAATAGAAATAACAGACATAAGGACCGAGGCAGTAAGTAACACCGGATTTGAAGAATCGCTGAAGCTTCATGCGAAATACGTTGAAATAGGAGAAATAGAAAGAAGATTTGAAAGTTTAATAATGAGGGGTGAGTTTTAATTTTGCTGGCCGGATTGCAAATTCCGACCAGAAAGGGCTTTCCTTAATACATGATTCAACCCTACCATAACCGTACCAAGTTCCGGGTTTCTCCCATTATAAAGGGAGAAACCCGGAACTTGGTAATAATTTGGTATATATTAACTAACTATATTTTCTATTGATAATATGAACAATTTTGCACCAAACTCGCTGGTCGGGTTTAATTCCTAAAAAATAGCTAAAAAACATATTGAACAATAAGAGAAGTAATTATTTTCTCATTTCAAAAAAACTTCCTATTTTTGAATAGATTAAGCAATAATTTTGTTACTGAGGGAGGTATAAGAAATGAGAAAATCCGATATAAAAAAGATACTGCATTTTGCTAAAAACAATAAGGTAGTTCAAGCCTTGATGGTTGTTTTTTTGATATTGATGATGCCGGGGATGGTGAATGGGCAGACGAATCCAATTATTAGTTGTAGTAATACAACTTGTTATGATGATGGTAATAATGATGGATCAATTCTAGTAACTATTACAACAGGAACAACTGGTCAATATAGATACAGTATTACTTCGGATGGAACTAATTATACTTATTACCCCATCGATGGAACAAGTTGGACACCCGAGTCGTCTCATCCATTTACAAATCTTTCTCCTGACACTTACACTATTACAGTCATTGACAACAGCACAGGTTCAACTACTTCTCCTGATATTACAATCGTTCAACCAGCAGCAGCATTATCTTGGAATTCTGACGGAGTGAACTGGACTTGCCAGGGAGTTAATCCTTGTACAGGTAGTAGGCCTACTTTATCAGGAGGCACACCAAATTATACTTACATTGTAACACAAGGAGCTTCAACAATTGATCCTAGTAATCATTTAAACCTATGCGCCGGAACTTATGCCATCAGCGGAACTGATGTTAATGGTTGTTATCTTGGACTTCCAGAACCATTCACAATAGTTGATGATAATGAAGCACCAATAAATTGCACGTTTCCAGAAGATTGGTTCAGAACTTCTGATCAGTTTAATACATTGATAACAACTCCACCCCTACCTTCTGCTACTACAGTACCTTACATAAGAGCGCTTGATGGAATTGCTCTTAATTATAACTATACGAATAATGCTGATCCTACTCCTGATGTTAATGCCAGTGTTAGTTTCGGTATTAATGCAGATAATTTCACAAATATTGAATTCAGGGTAACTGCCACTCCAAATGGAAGCACATGGACAACAAATGATTATCTGAGAGTCTATATTTGCTATGATACGATTCCAACACCTACATGGATTCCAACACCAATTTTGGATGATAATTGTGAATGGAATACCTCTGATTGTGACGGTACTATAACCCCTGGTAATGAACAAACAGCTTGGATTCCTCTTCCTACCGACAACAAAAGGAAATTTTGGATAAGAATTGATTGTAATACAGATGATGTTGCAAAATCATATACCGGAATTAGTATTGAATTTCAGGGAATCAACATACAGAATTTTTTAAATTCTCTTACAGGTACTCCAATTAACTGTTATGACTTAGACCAATCTATTGATTATAATCCCGCGAATGATGTACACATTGTTTGGAGGTGTTATGATACGCCTGAATTTAGCTATACGCGCAGATGGGCACCCAGGGATGATTGCGGGCATACTGTGAATCCGGCTGTTCCTCAGAAAATAATGGTGGGAAATCCTCCTACAATAGAAGGAACTCCATTACCATCTCTTACTTTTGATTATTGCCATAACTTAGATGTTGATATTACAGCCCCAACAGCTGATGATGATTGTGATGATACACCAGTAATTAGCTGGAGAATTTTTGATACAGAAAGTACTCCAAATGAAATAGGTCAAGGAACCGGAAATATTGTTGACTTCGATTTTCCAAATAATCATTATCCTCCTGATTATACAGGTATGCTTTCTGAAGAAAGATTTACAATTTACTGGGTAGCAACAGATGATGCAGGGATAACTTCTAATCCAGTTGCTCAAACTGTTATATTCCTTCCTGAAATTGTTGTTTCCATTTTACCTGATATTTCCGATGTAGATCTCTGTTCAGAAGAAGAAGTTACTTTTACAATTAATGCAACAGGTGGTACTAATTTATTTGATATTGGTAATATTACAGTGTTACCAGCTCCATCTTGTCCATCTTGCTGGACTTGGACAGCTAATTCAGGTGGCTATACAACTAATTTACTTACCACTGCAGCTCCCAATATAACAGTAACTATTACTGATTCAAATAATCCCCCAATTATCGGAGGCTGCCCTCCTTTTGGTGGGGTTGGAAATAATATTACTTTTCCTACAGCTGGAACACCTGAATATACAGTTCATCCCAAAATTACAACAGGAACTATAACCAGAACTCCGTAAATTAGTTATCAGCTCTTTTTTAAGAGGATTTCTTTAAGAGATGTTTCAGTTGGGTTTTGCTGCGCAATGGCCATAAAACCACGCAGCATCCTACCATGTATTGTAAATATTACGCAATTATTTACAGGTGAAATTTATAAATTATTGAATCTTCATTAAAGATTTTAATTCTTTTTACCTATCTTTACTTTAATTATACATGTATTTATAAAGTTATACTTTAATATTACATGTATAATTAAATCTTAAATTCAAATTTCCATGTATATCAGAAGTCAGTTGTTTGAAGGATCAGGAAATGAATCCCTATTCTTATGGGGTGCAAGGCAAACAGGTAAAAGCACTTTGCTAAAAAAAATGTTTCCTGATTCATTATGGTTTGACCTGTTAATGACTGATGTTTATGAACGTCTTCAGAAGAATCCATCCCAACTCAGGGAAATAATACTTGCTTCCAATACTCAAAATGGCGTTGTAATAGATGAAATACAAAAAATACCATCCCTCCTGAATGAAGTTCACTGGTTAATAGAAAACAAAAATATAAGGTTTGTTTTAAGTGGCTCAAATCCCCGGAAAATTATCAGGTCTTCCAATAATTTACTTGGAGGAAGAGCACTAAGGTATGAGCTATATCCATTGGTAAGCAATGAAATACCTGATTTTAATTTACTCAGGGCATTAAACAATGGCTTACTGCCAAAACATTACATTACAGATAATCCTCAAAAGCTAATATCATCATATATTGGCAGTTATCTTCAAGAAGAGATTATGGCTGAAGCAAGATTGAGAAACGTAGCAACCTTTTCACGATTTCTTGAATCAGCAGCATTTTCAAACGGGGGAATAATCAATTTTACCAATATCGCATCAGAATGTGGAGTAAGTTCTCCAACTGTAAAGGAATATTTCCAGATACTTGAAGATACGTTTACAGGGCGTTTTCTTCCATCGTTTCAAAAGAAACCTAAAAGACGCGTAATATTATCTCCTAAGTTCTACTATTTTGATAATGGTATAGTTAATTATCTTCTTAAAAGGGGAAAGATCGAATTTGGAAGTGAAGCGTTTGGCAATGCTTTTGAACATTTTATTTATAACGAGATTTATGCTCACAGTAATTATTCAGGGTTAAATTACAATATCTGCTATTGGCGCACTTCTTCACAAATTGAAGTTGATTTCATTCTTGGTGACCATGAAGTTGCCATTGAAGTTAAATCAACAAACAATGCAACTCCCCGCCATGCAAAAGGTTTGAATAGTTTTGCTGAGGACTATTCAGTAAAAAAATTACTGTTGGTTTCAAATGATCCTTTTGCCAGGCAAATGGGAGATGTACTTGTATTGCCCTGGCAGATTTTTTTAAAACAGCTTTGGGAAGGAGAAATTTTAAAATAACAATTTTGAAAACCCACCTCATTTAACCACTTTTGTAAAAATTTTATTTTATGGG
>CAYXJA010000079.1:0-6075 GCA_964465425.1 uncultured Prolixibacteraceae bacterium
CGGTATACATGGATGATTCGATAATACATGACATGTATAACGAAAGGTATGAATTGTTTATGAAGTATTTGAATATATAGGAAATAATTGCTCAGATAAATCAAAGTGAGAATTGCAATATACGCCACCGAAGTAAGAGATGAATTCATCCCAACCTATAAAAGGATTATAAACTTTCTGAATGCATATCAGATAGATATTTCCATGTCGAAGGAAATAATTGATGTGCTTAAAGTAAAATATGGATTGGATGTTGATAATGTTTTGCCATTTGAGAATAATCAGATTGGAAGCAATAAATTAGATCTGGTGCTTTCTGTTGGTGGCGACGGCACATTTCTTAATGCAGTTTCGATGGCAGTCGGTAATAACGTACCAGTAGCGGGAGTAAATTGCGGAAGACTTGGATTTCTTGCTGATATCACAACCGAAAACATAGAAGAAGCTCTTCATCAATATGTTACAGGAGAATATACTTTGGATTACAGGTCGATGCTTAAACTTGTAGAGCCCGCAGATGTATTCCCGGAATTCAATTTTGCAGTCAATGAGTTATCCGTACATAAATTACAGAATTCATCGATGATAAAAATTGAGACCTCTATAAATGGTGAATTCCTTGCAAACTATTGGGCCGACGGATTAATAGTATCCACTCCTACCGGATCAACAGCTTATTCATTAAGCGTTGGAGGACCTATTGTCACTCCTGAGTTGGCCGGACTCATAATAACTCCGATAGCATCACATCACCTTACTGTAAGACCGGTTGTTGTTCCTGATGATGTGGAAATTGAATTAAAAATTGAAGGACGTGGAGAAAGTTTTTTGATTTCAGTTGATCATCGTTCTGTTCCCATGAAATTTTCATCAATAATTAAGATCAGGAAGGCTGAATTTAAGATACCTGTAATCAAACTTAAAGGACAATCGTTCTATTCTACACTTCGTAATAAACTTATGTGGGGAGCAGATAAAAGGAATTAAACAAATTCTTTCAAAAGAACAATTTTTCATAATTATTTCAGTTCATAATATAAGCCGTTTGTATTTGAATATTTATATTATTTTTGTAGCTCTCAAAAAAGAAATGTGATGGGCTTTCCGGGTCGTTATCAATCAAAAGGTTCTGATTCCGGATTTTATTTTAAATAAATTTAGTATTGAATATGCCCTTGAAAAAAGTTGTTATTGTTTTATTTTCATTGTTTGTGACAATCAAGGCTTTACCACAACAACAGACTGCCGATATAGGTTTGTTTATTGGAGGTGCGATACCTATTACAGATTTCACAAAAACTGATATATTAAAATCTGTGAATCTTGATTACGGAGCATTCTACAGATATAACTTTAATTCACGCATAGGTTTGAGAATAAATGCATTGTATGGGAAAGTCGGAGCTGAAGGAGAGTTAGACGGTATGCCGGTACAGGGGTTCAATAAAAATGTTTTTGATTTGAGTGCATTAGTAGAAATAAATTATCACGATTTCATTATAGGAGTTGAAAAGATGAAATTCAGCCCTTATGTTTTTACCGGAATTGGATTGACGACATACGGGGGAACATCGGGAGGAGTGTTTACGCCAAACATACCAATTGGTGTTGGAGTTAAATATGCCATTGGAAAATATCTTTCATTAGGAGCAGAAGCTTCATTAAGGAAGCTGTTTAACGATGAACTTGATAATTTGGAAAACCCACACTCTCTGGCAGGACTTCAAAAAGTTAATGATTTATTACATAACAATGATTGGATTAGCTATTTTGGATTAACTTTGAGCTATAAATTTTATTGGGGCAAGAAACCATGTCCCGCTTATAATGCACTTAATTAACAATGAGTTACAGAGAATCAATAAACCTTGAAAAAGTACCGGATCATGTTGCAATCATCATGGATGGCAATGGACGGTGGGCTCAAAAAAGAGGAAATTCAAGAATATTTGGTCATGAGCACGGAGTTGAATCAGTAAGATCATGTATAAAAGCCGCAGCCAACATAGGTGTTCGCTTCCTTACTTTATATGCTTTTTCTACAGAAAACTGGAAAAGGCCCAAATATGAAGTAGAAGCATTAATGTCGTTGCTGGTTAAAGTTGTGAAGAGTGAAACTGAAGAATTAAACCGAAATAACGTAAAACTCATAGTTATCGGAGATAAAGATAGTCTTCCTAAGAGAGTAAGAGAAGAGACAAATGAAATTGAAAAGGCACTTTCGCACAATACCGGACTAACAGTTGTAATGGCTTTGAGCTATAGTTCAAGGTGGGAAATCTTAAAAGCTGTTAAAAATATCGCTTCAGATGTTAAAAATTCTAAAATTCAGCTTGAAGATATTTCACAAGAACTCTTTGATAGCTATCTTGCAACCGCAGAAATTCCGGATCCGGAATTATTGATCAGGACTAGTGGAGAAGAAAGGATAAGCAACTTCCTTTTATGGCAGATTGCTTATTCAGAATTATATTTTACTCCTGTATTATGGCCTGATTTTACGGAAGAGGATTTTTATGAGGCAATATTTAATTATCAACAAAGAGAACGCCGTTTTGGAAAGATAAGCGAGCAGATAAAAAAACCAATTTGAAGTAATGTTTAAGAAACTTTCGTTAACAGTTTTTCTGGTATTGACAATATTCAAGCTTTGGTCACAATTACCCGACAGCACTGATTTTTCTATTTATTATTCGAGCCCCAGGGAATATACAATCGGGGGAATTGATATCGTTGGAATTAAATACCTCGATAAGGAAATGCTTAAGCAATATTCCGGTATTGATGTAGGAGATGAAATAACGGTTCCGGGTGATAAGCTGACTGAAATTATTAAGAAGTTCTGGAAACAGGGTCTTTTTTCTGATGTAAGAATTAACGCCTCCAAAATAATAGATGATAAAATTTATCTTGAAATATACCTGAGAGAAAGGCCAAGACTTTCTAAAGTTAATTATTCAGGAGTAAAAAAGTCAGAACTGGAAGATATAAAGGAAAAGGTTTTATTGCTTGAAGGAGGACAGATAGTTGATGCTCAGCTAGTGAATGCACAAAGAATTATCACTGATATTTTCAAGGAAAAGGGCTTTTTAAATACTGAAGTCAATATTGTTCAAAAGGATGATCCTGAAAAAGAAAATTCATTAATTCTTGATATCAATGTAGACAAAAAGGAAAAAGTAAAAATCAGAAAAATCATTTATCACGGAGTAGAGAAAGTTCCTGTTGCCAAGCTTGACAAGGCAATGAAGAAGACAAACGATATGCAGATCAAGAACTTCTTCCTTTCAAAGAAATTTCAGGAGAACTTATATGCCGATGATAAGGTAAATGTGATAGATAAATATAATGAGCTGGGTTTCAGGGATGCAATAATTACGAAAGACAGCATTATTAAAAACGACGATAATACAGTAAATGTTGAACTGTGGATTGAAGAAGGAAACAAATACTTCATCAGAAACATGAATTGGGTAGGAAATACAATTTATCCTTCTCAATATCTGCAGAATTACCTGGGCATAAAGAAAGGTGATGTTTATAATCAGAAGCAAATGGAAAAAAGGCTCACCTCAGACAACGATGCTATGGGGAACCTTTATTCCGATAACGGATATCTTTTTTATAGCTGTACACCAATAGAAGTCAAAACAGAGAATGACTCTATTGATGTTGAAATGAGAATATTTGAAGGAAAACAGGCAACCATCGACAGAATTATCATTGAAGGAAATACAAAAACGCATGAGCACGTAGCAAGGCGAGAGCTATATACAATTCCGGGAGATCTGTTCAGCAAGACACAGTTAATGAGGTCGTACAGACAGCTTGCACAGCTAGGCCACTTTGATCAGGAAAGAATAGGTATAGACCCTATTCCCCATCAGGAAGACGGAACAGTTGATATAAAATACACACTTTTAGAAAGAGCTAATGACCAGGTTGAACTCTCCGGAGGTTGGGGTATGGGAATGTTTGTAGGCTCTGTAGGTCTTAAATTCAGCAATTTCTCAGCTCAGAATATTTTAAATAAAGAAGCATGGAGACCACTGCCAAGTGGTGATGGACAGACTTTAAGTATTCGTGCTCAAATAAGTGGTACATATTATCAACAATATAGTTTTACCTTTATGGACCCATGGTTTGGAGGTAAAAAGCCTAATAACTTTTCATTATCATTTTATTATTCAAAGCTGACAAGGACCGATGCAACATATAGTTACGCCAATCCTTACAGCAGCTACGGCGGCTATGGTTATAGCGGCTATGGCTATTCCCAATATGGCTATGGCGGTTACGGACAATCGTATCCTGATATGGCAAATGCAAATGTTACTGCATGGCAGATTACATATGGTGCTTCATTAGGTTATGGTTATCGTCTTGAATGGCCGGATGATTATTTTACCATTTATCATGAGTTGTCATTACAGCATTACAATCTTAATAACTGGGCATATTATTTTCTGAGCACCGGTGATATAAATGACTTTAGTTTTAAAACAGTATTAAGCAGAAATTCAATTGATAATCCATTATATACCCGTCGGGGATCATCATTCAGCTTATCTGTTGAAACAACCCCACCCTATTCATTATATAACGGAAAAGATTATTCAGACAAGGAAATGACAGACAAGGAAAGATATAACTTCCTTGAATATCACAAATGGCTTTTCAATGCAAAATGGTTTACCCCGCTTGACAGGGTTGAAAAACTTGTTTTACATACTAAATTTGAGTTTGGCTTGTTAGGTTATTATAACGAAAACAGAAGATCTCCCCTTGAGGGATTCAAGCTTGGAGGAGATGGAATGTCGGGATATGATTTATACGGTTCAGACAACATTTCTCTTAGAGGATATGCTAACAACTCTTTAACTGCTACCTCAGGAAGCGGAAGGGCTTCAAATATATATACAAAAGCAACTGTTGAAGTGAGATATCCAATCACTCTTTCAGAATCAGCTAATATATATGCACTTGCATTTCTTGAAGCAGGTAACAGCTGGTGGGATTTTAAGAAGCTCAACGTTTTTGATTTAAAACGAGCAGCAGGTGTTGGTGTTCGCTTCTGGTTGCCTATGTTCGGACTATTGGGAATTGACTGGGGATATGGATTTGACATGCCTAATAACGGTGATTCATCGAATGCCAAGAGCCAGTTCCACTTTGTTATCGGACAGCAATTTTAATAAGATAAAAATTTGGTATGATAGTTGTTTTGAAATAAGACAGGTATAATATTTAAAACACAAACAATATGAAACGTTTAATAATCTTATTTGTAGCAATAGTAGCATTTACGCTCACTTCTTCCGCACAAAAATATGCATTTGTTGATTCTGAATACATACTTGAAAATATTCCGGCTTATAAGGCAGCACAGGAACAACTTGATGTTCTTTCCAATCAGTATCAGAAAGAATTGGAATCAATGCAGGCAGAACTTGACAAAATGTACAATGACTTCAGGGCTGAAGCAGTGCTTCTTTCTGATGAAATGAAGCGCAAGCGCGAAGATGTAATTGTAACCAGGGAAAAAGATTACCGTTCATTACAACAGAAGTATTTCGGCCGTGAAGGTGAATTGTTTAAAAAGCGTCAGAGTTTGGTAAAACCAATACAGGACGATATTTACAACACTGTTAAGACAATAGCAACTGAAGGTAACTATGCAGTGATTTTTGATAAATCAGGTAGTTTATCAATGTTGTATTCCGATCCTAAGTTTAATCTTAGTGATCAGGTACTTGAAAAAATGGGTTATAAGAACTAAAAAGTAGTTTATAAAAGGGATACTAAAAAAAGTTGATAAGGAATTATTATTATTTGTTTCAACTTAATTTTATATTTGCGATTCCATATAAAAAGATAAAATAAAAAATAAAAATTATAATGATGAAAAAACTTTTAATCGTAGTAACAATTTTGCTTGCTGGAATGGCAAATATTGCCAATGCACAGACAATAAAATTCGGACATATTGATATTCAGCAACTGATTCAGGTAATGCCTGAACGTACAAAGGCAATAGCTGAACTTGAAAAAACAGCTACTGAACTGGAAACTCTC
>CAYXJA010000079.1:6175-7341 GCA_964465425.1 uncultured Prolixibacteraceae bacterium
ATAGAATAAAATTTGTTTAGATAACAATTTGAAAAGAGTCGTTTGGTAAATCAGGCGACTCTTTTTATTTTAGCATAATAATTGATGAAATAATGGAACGAAAGTACCCAATTGGAATATTTGATTCAGGATACGGTGGCCTTACAATTCTAAAAGAGATAAGAAAGGTTCTGCCTGAATATGATTATATATATCTTGGTGACAATGCAAGAAATCCCTATGGAACACGTTCCTTCAACGTTGTATATGAATACACTCTTGAAGCAGTAAAAAAGCTTTTTGAAATGGAATGCCGTTTGGTAATACTGGCATGCAACACTGCTTCAGCAAAAGCATTAAGGACAATTCAGCAAAAAGATCTCCCAGAGATTGCTCCAGACAGAAGAGTACTAGGGGTAATAAGGCCAAGCGTTGAAGCTGTAGTTGATATTACAGAAAACAATCATATTGGTGTTTTGGGAACAAATGGCACTGTATCTTCAGGTTCATATTTGATAGAACTTGAAAAACTGTCAGGTGGAAAAATAATAACAACACAGGAGGCTTGTCCAATGTGGGTTCCCATAGTTGAAAACAATGAAATAGATACAGTGGGTGCAAATTATTTCGTTGAAAAGAACATTACAAATCTTTTATCAAAAGATCCTGATATTGACACAATTATACTTGGTTGCACACACTATCCCTTATTACTTGGAACGATTAAAAAATACCTTCCCGGGGAAATAAAGATAGTAGAACAGGGGCCAATTGTTGCAGGCAAGTTAAAGGAATACCTTGACAGGCATCCGGAAATTGAAAATATTTGTTCGAAAGTAGGAGGAATAGTTTATTATACCACCGAACAGACTAAGAATTTTGAAGAAATAGCTTCAATATTTTTAGGTGAAACTATTCATGCAAGTACAATACACTTATAAAAAAAAGCGTCCGATATTTTAATTAACACCGAACGCTTGCTGCATAGTCAGATTATTTATTTACCAACCTTGATATTGTTTCAAATTGCTATTTTTTGATACTTCTATTGATGGCAACGGGAAGAAATCGTTCTTCGGTTCTTCATAAATCACACTGCTAAATGAATCGCTCCACCATTCCATACGAGTACCATTAATGACATTGTATGCTTCATGCCATCTTACTAAATCAAAGAACCTCTCCCC
>CAYXJA010000080.1:0-2727 GCA_964465425.1 uncultured Prolixibacteraceae bacterium
GTTGATTATATGGAAATCGGTTATAAAAGCAGTGAAAGTGCTTTTTCGCGTGATGTAGTAGGCCCATGGAAGTTTACCAACGAAGCAGACATAAGAAGGATCGTAGGAAAAGGAGAGCCAAAGATAAAGCTCTCAGCAATGGCTGATATCGGGCGTATTGCTTTTGAAGATATACTTCCAAAAAGCGAAAGCCTGCTAACCATGATACGTGTAGCTTGTTATGCGCACCAGATGGATAAAGCAATTGCTCTTGCACATCATTGTATGGATAAAGGATACGAAGTGACTATTAATCTGATGGCCGTTTCAAAAGTTAACGAACATGATTTGGATGAAGCTCTTGCTGCTGCAGCAAAATCTCGTGTACCAACATTCTACCTTGTTGACAGCTTTGGAAGTATGTATTGTGAATCAATTGAGCACCTGATGAAAAAATACAAAGAAGCAATGCCTGACAAGGAAATTGGCATCCATGCACACAACAATATGCAGTTAGCTGTTTCTAACACAATTTCTTCGCTGATGAACGGTGCTACAATGCTTGACTCGACTTTGCTTGGTATGGGAAGAGGCGCAGGCAACTGCCCGACTGAAGTATTGATAGCTTTTCTAAAAAATCCAAAATACAGGCTTTTACCATTATTCAAAGCAATCCAGGAAGAAATACTACCATGGCAGCAAAAAATTGATTGGGGTTATCACATTCCATACCTTATAACAGGAGCAATGAATGAACATCCCAGAAGTGCAATGGCATGGATGGATTCAGAAAACAAGAATGACTTTGTTTCATTTATGAAGTCGATGCATGATTACGAATTGCTTGAATAAGAAATAATTATCTTGATATAAGAAAGAGAAATTCTGAAGAAAAATTAAGAATTTCTCTTTCTTATTTTAGTGCCACAATTTTAAATCTTTCATTGCTATACCAAACTGGATCACAGACAAAGACCTGTTGAAATTGATATTGTAATAATCTTGTCCGTAATAAAAACGGGTGAATATTGAGAATGGTCCAAGGAAAGCCGGTTGGTAGAACAAGCTGTAACTGGCAATAAGTCTTTTGCTGAATAAGTCTTCGTTTTCAATTAGTGGTCCTCCAATATATTCAAGTTGAAGAAGTCCGGTGATTTTAGATTTTCCACCCCTGGAATTAATTTCTCCTTTTTTATGAGGTGAATCAATAAAAAACACAGATTCAATTTCTGCATTAAATCGATATTTTCCATAAAGGCTTATTAATATTTGCGGACCAACATGGTTGTATGAAGCAAACAATCTGACAGTACTAAGAGGATTAAGTCGTTGGGAGTTTGGATTTAAAAGCATCATGCCCGCAATAGCATAGTTATCTGCAAATGAACCCGTCAAATGATTTATGGAGCTGTCGGGATTAATAGCATTGCCATCTTGTCCGTTAGAATGATGACCAAGTGAAATATAAGGGATAATTAAATTATTGCTTAATGAATTTTCAATTTTATAAAAAAATGTTCCTTTCAGAATATAAGAAGGAGTTCTTATTGGAAAGGAACTAAATGAAAAAGATCTGAATAAAATACGTGGACTCAATTCAAATCCAACTTTTTTATTCTTTTTAAAAAAGAATAAGTTATCAGGAGAGAAATTGACTTCAGAAACCAAAGGCTCAATGTTTCCAACTCCCCCGGTAATTGTGACATAGCTGGGTGAAGTAAACGTGATTTCAGAAAACAAGGAAGAATAATCAGTACCATCTTGTTGGGAATAAGATTTCAGGAAGAAAAAAACCAAAAGGATTAATATCAAAAAAAATGATTTAGAAAACATATACTCTGATAATTAGAGGCTTGACTATACAAAATTGATCTATTACAAAAATGACTGTACTTATATCAAAAGTACAATAAGAAAATTATTTATTATTGTTAAACCTAAATTTTTACAATAATTTTCATCAATCAAGATTTTTTATAAAGTAATATTATATTTTTAGATCTAAATAAAAACTAATATGAGTACCATTTTCAGAAAGAAGACATTAACTCACTTGATAAATGAGGCAGAAAACACTTCAGGATTAAAGAGAGAGCTGACTGCCAGAAACTTAATTGCATTAGGTATTGGTGCTATAATAGGAACAGGAATTTTCGTTCTGACTGGTACAGCAGCTGCAAATTATGCCGGTCCGGCAATAATTTTATCTTTTATCCTTTCTGCAGTCGGGTGTGTATTTGCGGGGCTATGTTATGCTGAGTTTTCGTCGATGATTCCGATTGCAGGAAGTGCCTACACATATTCTTACGCAACTCTGGGAGAGTTCTTTGCCTGGATAATCGGATGGGATCTTATTCTTGAGTATCTTTTTGCATCATCGACAGTTGCAGTTGGGTGGTCGGGTTACTTAGTCAGCTTTTTAAAAGATTTCGGTATAATTATACCTCCTGAATTTTGCTCTGCGCCAATAAACCATATTCCTGGAGAAGGTTGGTTCTTTACAGGCAGTATAATAAACTTTCCGGCCGTTATTCTGGTAGTTTTGGTTTCAACATTATTATATGTTGGAATTAAGGAATCAAGTCGTATCAACAACATAATCGTTTTTATCAAGGTTGCTGTTATTCTTCTTTTTATTGGCTTTGGAATTTCATATATAAACACTGACAACTGGACACCATTCATTCCTGAAAATACAGGTAGTTTTGGTTCGTTTGGCATTTCAGGAATATTTACCGGAGCTGCTGT
>CAYXJA010000080.1:2827-4777 GCA_964465425.1 uncultured Prolixibacteraceae bacterium
ATACAGGTAGTTTTGGTTCGTTTGGCATTTCAGGAATATTTACCGGAGCTGCTGTAATTTTCTTTGCATACATTGGTTTTGACGCTATTTCTACAGCTGCACAAGAAACAAAAAATCCGCAAAAAGACATGCCGGTTGGGATTCTGGGATCGCTGGTTGTATGTACTGTCCTGTATATCGCAGTAGCAGCCGTATTAACTGGAATCGTTAATTATAAAGAACTGAATGATCCTGCACCTATTGCGCTAGCGATTGACAAAGCAGGGAAGTCGTTATTCTGGCTTCGTCCACTTGTAAAAATTGGAGCACTTGCCGGATTGACTTCAGTTGTATTAGTAATGATAATGGGTCAGACACGTATTTTCTATACCATGGCAAATGACGGTTTGCTACCGAAAAGCTTTTCAAAGATACATCACAAATATCATACTCCACATGTAACAACCATAGTTACAGGGCTAATGGCTGCGCTGATATCAGGAATTCTTCCGATAGGCATACTTGGAGAACTTGTATCCATTGGAACACTTTTAGCTTTTGTAATTGTATGTATCAGCGTGATAGTATTGAGAAAGACAAATCCTAATGCGCACAGGCCATTTAAAGTACCCTTTGTACCATTATTCCCAATAATAGGAATAGTAGTTTGCATGGCACAAATGATTTCTTTGCCTGTTGACACATGGATGAGATTACTGATTTGGATGGCGATAGGGTTTCTGATTTATTTTCTATACAGCAAAAAACACAGCAAATTACTACGATAAGCAGATATTAACTAAGAATGCAGAGAGACTAATAATCTATGCTAATTTTACAAAGTTTCGTATTATTGCATAATTTTATAAAACCTGATAAGAGGGACGCAATATAATTCATAAAATGGAGTTTTAAATTCCTATAAAAACATTAGCATTGAACAGATATTACATATATAGATTTTTGATTCTTTCATTCCTGATTGTACTGATTTCATCATGTTCTACAGAAAAGAATACTTTAATTAACAGGGAATTTCATAACCTAAATGCACATTATAATGTTTATTTCAATGGCAATGAAGCATTAAAGGCCGGGGTATTGAAAATTGAAGAAAATGTTGAAGAAGATTACACTAAAATCTTACCTGTTTTTAAAGAAAGCCTTTCCAATACTGACAAGGTAGTTTCAGGAGATATGACAACTGCTATTGAAAAAGGAGAAAAGCTTATCAAATTTCATTCAATAACTAAACCTCCTGTAAATAAAAATAAATCAAGAAGCAGAAGAAAAACTGAAGCGAAGAGTGAATATAACAGGTGGGTAGATAATGCTTACATGATGATGGGGAAAGCTTATTTGTACAAAAAAGATTTTCCTATGGCAAGCAGCACTTTTCAACTTATAATCCGAAAATTTAAAGATGAGCCGGTAAAATATGAAGCATATTTATGGTTGATAAGGAGTTATAACGAATCAGAAAGATATACTGAGGCTCAGCAGTTAATAGAAACACTTGAAAATGATACTAATTTCCCTGATAAGCTAAATGGAGAACTGGCAGTAGTTGCAGCAGATATGCATCTCAAGCAGCAACATTATGATGAAGCCATTCGCTTTCTGGATATCGGTATAAAAAATATAAAGGGGAATAAAAGGAAAACCAGGTATTCTTATATTTTGGCTCAGCTTTATCAGGAAACAGGTAAAAAAGAACAAGCTCTGACAGCTTACAAACAGGTTGTAAGACGCAGGCCTGATTATGAAATGCTTTTTAATGCAAGAATCAATAGTGCAAGAGTATCAACAGGAGATGGCAATTCATCAGCATTAAGAAAAGAGCTGAATAAGATGCTGAAAAAGAAATGGAACGAACCGTATTATGATCAGATATATTATGCACTTGGTAATATTTCATATAATGACGGCAAGATTGACGAATCAATAGAATTATATAAAAAATCGGTTTCC
>CAYXJA010000080.1:4877-7276 GCA_964465425.1 uncultured Prolixibacteraceae bacterium
AGAAGGGATAGTATCAATCAGATTTATACAACTGCTTTTAATTCATACAAAAAAAGAGATTTCCGCTCTGCAGCAAAATATAGTAATGCTGTCTTAAAAATGAGTCCGGACAGTTCACTAGAATCAAAAGCAAAATTCATTCAGATAGTTTCTTCATCAAGAGATTTGGGGAATAATGTACTTTCAGACTCGTTGACATATTTTATTAAAAAATATCCAAAGTCAGAACCTGTTACATTGGCAGAGAATATTCTGGCGTTGATAAAAGACAATAAGCTTACTGATTATACGCAGCTGGTTAATTCAGGCTACCTGAGCGATGTTATTAAAAACAATGAGTTATTACCTCAGAATTATAACACTAACGATTCAATAGAAAGCAAATGGAGTAAGGACAGTGACTTGCTGCATTATTTTGTAATTGCATTCCCTGACAATAGTGACATAAATATTAACAGGCTGAAGTTTGATATTGCGAATTACAACCTTGATAATTTTACATCTCTCGACTTTGAAATAGAAACAGAAAGTTTGAATCCAGAAACAAGGCTACTAATAGTAAGGAACTTCGATAATAAAGAGGATGCGCTAATTTATTTTCTTTCAATAGTGAGGAAACAGGAAGTTTTTAAAACACTTGCCGGGAAATCGTATCTAAATTTTGTTGCTTCAAATAAAAACTACAGGGAAATTCTGAATGAGAAATCGTATAACGATTATCTGGGATTCTTTGTTAAAAACTACAGCAACATTACAACAGGAAAATTCTCTGAAAAAGAACTTGAATCACCTGAAGAGCTTATGGCTAAGCTTAAAGAAGATCCGGCAGACGAGCTCAACGAACAAGGAGAATATGTTGTAGTAGAAACTAAAGATGCTAACTATGTACCCCCGGTAAAGAAGGAACAGTTGTATAATTCTGATTTGGAAAAACCTTTTTATTACACTATTCTTATTTATCAGAAAAATGTATCAACAGGCTATTTAATGCGTGATTTTGTAAAGTATAATTCATCAGTTCATAAAGATAAAAGGCTAAAAGTTTTACCTAACAGGTTACAGGAATCGACCTTACTTTCTGTTTTAACTTTTAAAGATGCCTTTGTTGCAAATGATTACTTAAAAACAACTGCAGAAAAAAATGAATTGTTTTCATCAATAAAAGACTTGAAATATGATGCTTTCATAATTAGTGAAGAGAACTTTAAAAAACTTACTGAAACAGGAAATATTGAAGAGTGGAAGAAGTTTTATGATACTAACTTTGTGAAGAGAAGAATTCAGGCTCCAAAAGCAGAAGAGAAATCAGAAATTAAAGCACCGGAATCAATACAAAATAAAGAAGTCTCAGCTTCGGCAGAAAAGGAAAAGAGCAATATAAATACAGTTTCGGAAAAGACAGAACCAGTTAAGGAAATATCTTCACCGGCAGAAATCACACAAGAAGTCAAGTCAATAAACATACCTGAAGAAAAACCAAAAGAAATTGCTGTGTCAATGTATGGTACTGCCAATACATCAATACATAGTCTGATATTCATAGTTCCAACCGAAGGCACACACAAAACTTTACTTCTCACCTATATTTCAAGGTTTAATGCAATGAAATACAGAAGCTTCAGCATTGAAGTCACAACCGAAAAGCTTGATGACATCAATACTATGGTACTTGTCAAGAACATAGGTAATAAAGAAAAATCTGTTGAATACCTTGCTAATCTGAAAGCAGATCAAAGGGTTTCATCTTTGATAAAAGACAATGAATACAAGGGGTATTTAATAAGCAATGAAAACCTGATGATGTTCATGCAGTCAAAGGATATAGGAGAATATCAGAAATTTTATGATGCCAATTATTAAGAAGATCACAATTAAAAAATTTATATAAAAGCATCATTTCTTCATTGTAATTTATTTCAGAATAAAGCAATAAAAAAGGGTACTGATTGTTATTATAGTATCTCAAACAGTAGTTTTATTTACATTTAAAAAAGAGAACAGGTAATGCAAAATAAGAAATCAAAAATACTTTGGGTAGATGACGAGATTGATCTTTTAAAGCCTCACATTATTTTTCTAGAGAACAAGGGTTACGAGGTTCATACTTCGACCAACGGGGCTGATGCCATTGATATGGTTAAAGAACAATTATATGACATTATATTCCTTGATGAAAATATGCCGGGATATAGTGGCTTACAGACATTAAGTAAAATAAAGGAGATAAATAATATTGTCCCCATTGTAATGATTACAAAAAGTGAAGAAGAAGCAATAATGGATGAGGCTATTGGTTCGAAGATGGCTGATTATCTTATTAAACCTGTAAATCCAAAACAGATTTTGCTTTCAATAAAGAAAAATATAAATAAGAATGAACTTGTTACCCGCCAGACAAC
>CAYXJA010000081.1:0-4774 GCA_964465425.1 uncultured Prolixibacteraceae bacterium
GGAGAACCTATTCCCGGAGCTACTGTATATGTTAAGGGTACAAGTATTGGCACTATTACTGATATTAACGGTGAATATTCAATTCCATCTGCATCTGCCGATCAAATACTTGTTTTTTCTTTTATTGGCTATAAAACGAAGGAAATTGCTATTAATAATAACGATGTAATCAACGTTGTAATTTTTGAAGATGCCATTGGACTTGAAGAAGTAGTGGCAATCGGATATGGGGTTCAAAAGAAGAAATTAGTTACAGGTTCTACAATTCAGGTTGACGGTGAAAGTCTTGCCCGAAGAAATTCAGTTGATGCTCTTGGTGCTTTACAAAGTTTAGCTCCCGGTGTGAATATAGTTCAGCGCTCTGGCCAACCCGGAGAAGGATATAAAATCAATATTCGCGGACTTGGAACCACAGGTTCTTCAGATCCTTTGGTAGTAATCGATGGTGTGGCCGGTGGTTCTCTCGATGCATTGAATCAAAGTGATATAGAGTCAATTGACATTCTCAAGGATGCTGCTTCTTCAGCTATCTATGGTGCCAGAGCAGCAAACGGTGTTATTCTTGTAACAACAAGAAAAGGTAAGGCCGGTAATTTTGTTGTAAGCTACGATGGCTATACCGGTGTTCAGAATGCAAGTACAAATGGTATTGAAACTTTGAATGCCAAACAATATATGGAAATTGTAAATTCTACTCTCGTTTCTTCGGGTGCTAAAGAATATGATTTTAAAACTTTGGTTCCAAATCTTTATCAAAGCATAATAGATGGTTCATGGAATGGAACTAACTGGCTTGAAGAATCAAAAAACAATAATGCTCCTATCAATAATCATTCAGTGAATGTTTCCGGTGGTAGCGATATGTCGAGAGTAGCAATGGGCTTTTCTTATCTTGGACAGGAAGGTACAATCGGGAAGACAGCTATTCCAAAATTTGAACGTTATACTGTTCATATAAATTCAGACCATACTCTTCTTAAGAAAAATGATCGCTCTATCATCACTTTTGGAGAGAACGTAACATTTACTTCTTCGAATAAATCAGGTTTAAATATTGGGGGTATATACAACAACAATGTCCGTGACCTTCTTATTGCTTCTCCTTTATTGCCGGCTTACAATAGTGATGGTGATTTCTTTGTTTATAAAGATATGGTTGCAACAGGTTGGGATTTTGATCAGAGACTTGTAAATCCATTGGCAAAAATAAGTGTTAACCATAGTCAGAAGAACACAAATACCAGAAGGCTGCAGGCTAATGCCTTTGTTGAGATTTCTCCAGTTAAGGAACTTAAATTCAGAAGCAATGCCGGTTATCAGTTTTTTCATAGTGACTATCGCAGTTATGTTCCTGTTTACGAACTTTCATCAGATAATTCAAACCTGACTGACGATATTACTCAAACACAATCGTACAGTACTAAATGGACTTGGGAAAATACAATAAACTACATCACTTCTATTAACAAACATCATATAGACTTCCTTGTAGGACAATCGGTTGAAAAATGGGGTTACGGAAATGAACTTTCAGTTACCAACTCAAATTCATTGTTCCCCGGATCTTTTGAACATGCTTACATCAACAATTCTCAGGGACTGAACACTACAGATACTAAGATTTCAGGTTCTCCAAATACTGCAGGAGGATTGGCTTCTTTCTTTGGTCGTGTTAATTACAACTATAACGAAACTTACATGGCATCGCTGGTTATGCGTGCTGATGGTTCTTCAAATTTTGCAAGAGGACACCGCTGGGGTTATTTTCCTTCATTTTCAGCCGGATGGGTAATGACCAATGAAAACTTCATGAAACCCGTTACAGGCGTTATGAACTTCCTTAAATTGAGAGCTAACTGGGGACAAAACGGAAATGCCGATATCGACAACTTCCAGTATCTTGCAACTATTGCTTTTAACAGCGACAGCTATTATTATTTCAACGATAAAAACGATCCGAGCATTGGTGCTTATCCTGATATTCTTCCAAATGAAGATGTAACATGGGAGACATCAGAACAGCTTGACTTAGGTTTCGATGCTCATTTCTTTGATTCACAACTTACTCTTACTTTCGACTGGTATAACAAGACAACAAAAGACTGGCTGGTGGTTGCTCCTCAGTTGGCTTCCTACGGAACAGGTGCTCCTTTTATCAATGGGGGAGATGTTGAAAATAAAGGGTTTGAAATTGCCCTCAGTCTTAACAAGAATATAGATAAATTTAAATACAGTGCAGGTTTAAGTTTAGCCAACAATAATAATAAAGTTACCCGTATTGCTAATGAAGAGGGAATAATCCACGGTGCTGAAAATGTCCTTGCTCAAAATACTGACGAGCTTTATCGCGTCGAAGTTGATTATCCTATGGGCTATTTCTGGGGTTATAAAACAGACGGTGTATTTCAAAACCAGTCACAGATAGACCAGTTCTTCAAAGATGGCGGTATTGCCCTTCAGGATTCTGTTGTGCCGGGCGACCTGATATTTGTAAACGATAATGGTGATGAAGTTATTGATGATGAAGATAAAGTAATGATTGGTAATCCTCATCCTAAATTCACAATGGGCTTTAACTTCAATTGCTCATATAAGGGAATCGACCTTAGTATTAATGCTTATGGAGCTTTTGGTCACCAAATTGCTAAATGCTACAGGGAATTCTCAAATTCACCTAATAACAACTACACTAACGAAGTGTATACAAAATACTGGACAGGCGAGGGCTCAACAAACCGTTATCCTGCTTTCACTCATGGAAAGAATACCAACTTTAAAGAACTTTCCGACTTGTATATTGAAAATGGTGACTATGTGAAGATATCCAATATTTCAATTGGCTACGATCTTAAGAGTGTCATCAAAAAGTTGCCTCTTCAGAAATTCAGAATCTATATAACTGCTCAGAATCTTTTCACTTTCACCAAATATTCAGGCTTCGATCCTGAAGTAGGTTACGGTAACAGTGAAAGTTGGGCTTCAGGTATTGACATAGGGTATTATCCAAGTCCAAAAACAATTTTAGGTGGTATTAACATTGTATTTTAAAAAAGAAAACAAATATGAAACGAATAAAATATAGCATATTAGCACTTACGCTTTTGTTGGCCGGATGTGAATCTTTTCTTGATACAGAAAATTATACCAAGAAAGACACATCAAACTTTCCGTTTACTCAGAACGATGCTGTTCAAATGATTACCGGTATCTACAGTACAATGAACAATGCTGTAACCAGTCCCGATGATAATCCGTTCTTTATCTATGAAATGGCAAGCGATGACCGTGTTGGAGGTGGCAGTACAAGTAATCGTACTGCTCAAAGTGCCGACCGCTTGATAAACAGTAAAGTAAGTTGGTTTGAAAATACATGGACTGTTCGTTATAGCGGTATTTTCCGTGCAAACAATGCCATCTCAACAATGGATAATGTACAAAACTGGACAGTCAATGGTAAGAAGGAACAGCTTCTGGGAGAAGCCCATTTTCTTCGGGCTTTCTTTTACTTCGATATGGTTCAGATGTTTGGCTCAGTGCCATTAATTCTGGAAACAGTTCCAAAGAACCTTCCAAAGACTCCTACCGAAGACATATATGCTCAGATAGCTTCTGATCTTGTAAAGGCAATTGAGTATTTCCCTTCAGTAAAATATCCTGATTTTGAATTGGGACATGCTACAAAATGGTCGGCAGAGGCTCTGATTGCACGTGTTTATCTTTTCTACACAGGTTTCTACGGAAAAACAGAACTACCGGTTGCCGGCTCAGATAAGAAAATCGGGAAAGCTGATGTAATTGCTTATCTTGAAGATTGTATCAACAATAGCGGTCACGACCTGCTTTCTGATCAGCGTAATTTATGGCCATATTCAAATCCAAATACTGCTCCGTATTATGAATGGGCAAAGGACAAAGGTCTGGCTTGGGCAGGTGATAACAATCAGGAGGTTTTATTTGCTTTGTGTTTTTCAAATACAACTGAATTCTCCGGTGGCGATCATCCATTATCTTCAGGATATGCAAATCGTATTGTAGAATATTTCAATCCACGTAAGGCAGGAGACGCAAAAGCCTATCCATTTGTTCCAACAGGCTATTCAAATGGTCCTGCAAGCAGTAAGCTCTGGGCAGACTGGGCTTCAGACCCTGACTATAAAGGAGATTACCGTCGTGAAGGTTCAATTTGCGAAAGAGCAGTAGAATTGCCTGATTATGCTGGTGACCCTTCAAAAGAAGTTGAAAACACAGGCTTGTTGGGCAAGAAATATCTCGGCTGTGGAGCTTACGATGAAAGCGGAACTCTTTATCAATCATACGCATATTTCTATGGTGGACAAAACGATAAACAGCTGGGTCTGACACAAAGCATTATCTTCATTCGCTTTGCAGATGTGCTGCTAATGCACTCAGAAATAACAGGAACAGCAATTGGTCTTAATAGAGTTCGTTCACGCGCAGGATTGAATGCTGTTGAATATTCACTCGATGCATTGAAGAAAGAACGCCGTTACGAATTGTGCTTTGAAGCATTACGCTGGAATGATCTTCGCCGCTGGGGGGACATACAGCAGATTGTAACAAACCAGATTGGTCAGGCTATCACAAACAGAGGTGTTAATGATAAGTATGCATTTGACGGAGCATATGATTTCATGACTCGTTATAATGCAACAAAAGGTTTCTGGAAGATACCTGATTCACAGATTACATTATCAGAAGGTGTGCTTGAACAAAATGAAGGTTGGGATGAGGCTTCTTCTGATTGGACAAAACT
>CAYXJA010000081.1:4874-7042 GCA_964465425.1 uncultured Prolixibacteraceae bacterium
GGCATGGGGGTTTCACATATATCTGCTGCACTATTAGCCAATGAAGGTCATTTATTTCTTGAAAATTTTAAATACTGTGGTTATTCTCAAACTCAATCAGCAGATAATTTAATTACCGATTCTTCAGCCGGGGGGACAGCAATTTCGTGCGGAAAACGCACTGATAACGGATATGTGGGAATTGGACCGCGAAAAGAAAAGCTTAAGACGATACTTGAATATTCTGAAGAAAAAGGATTGCAGACAGGACTTGTTTCAACATCTGCAATCACACATGCCACACCGGCCTCATTCATCTCACATCAGGAATCGCGACTTTCATATGAAGATATTGCACTCGACTTTCTGAAGGTAGATATAGACCTGCTTATAGGGGGTGGTTATGCCCATTTTGCAAACCGCAACGATAATAAAAACCTTCTCGATTCACTTTTGCAAAAGGGATACAGTGTTTTTACCAATTTAGACAGTATTACAAATCTGAACTCAGGGAAACTGGTTTGTCTGACAGCGCCTGAACATACAGGTCGTCTTGAAGAAAGGAAAGACATGTTGCCTCGCTCAACTAATAAAGCTATTGAATTTCTTAACAAGAAAGACGAAGGTTTTTTCCTTATGGTTGAAGGTTCTCAGATCGACTGGGGAGGACATCACAACGATACACGCTATCTTATCGAAGAAACCCTTGATTTTGATCAGGCAATAGGTGAAGCATTGAAATTTGCACATAGCAATGGAGAAACCCTGATAATTGTAACTGCCGATCACGAGACAGGGGGTTTTGCAATAGTAGATGGCAGTTTTGAAGGAGATACGTTGAGAGGAGGCTTTGCATCGCCAAACCACACAGCAACAATGGTTCCGGTCTTTGCCTATGGTCCGGGTGCTGAGAATTTCATCGGAATAATGAAAAACACGGATATATTTGAGAAGATGTTGGATTTGCTTATTGATGGCAGATAAATCAAAATAGAATAAAATGACCCCGTCCTTAGGGCGGGGTTATCCTCTCGTACATCCCGGACCTGATATTGTACTCCGGCCTTCTCTTTCAGGCTTTACGCTTATCCGGGTGTTGATGCGATCCTGAAGGGCTCCCACATGAGAGATGATTCCAATTATTTTGCCATCCTGGTGCAGTCCTGCAAGTGTTGACATTGCTGTTTCAAGGGTGTCATCGTCAAGAGTGCCGAAGCCTTCATCAAGAAAGAGAGAATCGACCCTTACGTTCTTGCTCGACATCTTTGATAATCCAAGCGAAAGAGCAAGACTAACAATAAACGATTCACCACCGGACAGATTACGGGTAGAACGTATTTCCCCGGCCTGATAATTGTCGACGACATTCAGATCAAGAGGGTTTTCATTGTCCCTGATAAGCAGGTAACGCTCGCTGAGCTTGACAAGCTGCTGATTGGCATACCTGACCATTAGTTCAAATGTTAGTCCCTGGGCAAAATTCCTGAATTTCTTTCCATCTGACGAGCCAATAAGATTGTTGAGTTTTGTCCATCGATCAAGCTCTGCCTTTTGAATATTGACTTCATCTATCAATTTCTCAAAGCGGATTTTAGCCTCATCATTGATTCTTAACTTCTCTTTAAGAGCTATCCTTTTTTCACTAATGTCTTTTAATGAATTTTTATGTTCTTCAAGTTGAATTTGAAGAACATCTTTTGTTTCGTCTGTTATATTTAATGATAATTGTTTATCAAGCTTATCCTTTCTGTCTTTTTTCTGCGTTTCAAGTCTGGTCTTTTCATTATCTAGTTCAGAAGACTTCGAGCTTAAATTGTTTCTTTCTTCAGAGCTCATTCTGGTGACCAAAAATGAATCTTCAGTTGAGAAATTATACTTGGCAAGTGTTTCCCTGAAATTGCTCTCAGATGCTTTTAAAATAGTTTGCTTTTCAGTGATAAGACCTTTTTGTTCCTTTATCCTTTCATCGTTAATACTTATACTTTTTTTGCAGGATTCACTGTTTAAAAGAGCATCAGTATGTAATTTTTCAGCTAGTCTATAAGAATTGGAAGCTGAATTATCTTCATTATCAGCATTTTTATTTCCAAACAAATCAAAACGTTCAGAATTTAAAAGTTCAATATCTGTTTGTAGGTTTCTGAATGTGATTTCCGACAATTTCAAATCTTTCTCGCTATTATCAATGT
>CAYXJA010000082.1:0-6990 GCA_964465425.1 uncultured Prolixibacteraceae bacterium
AATTTAAAGTCTGAATCTTATCCTGAACTTAATCAGATAGTGCTTTTCCTTGAAAGGAACTCTGGTTTAAATGTTGAAATATCAGGTCACACTGATAATGTGGGAACTGATGATTATAATTTGAAACTTTCTGAGCAAAGGGCTAAATCCATATATGATTATCTTATTACGAGAATCAATAAAGAAAGGTTAAAATTCAAGGGGTATGGTTCTTCTATTCCGGTCACTGGTAATGAAACTGAAGAGGGAAGAGCACAAAACAGAAGGTGTGAATTGAAAATTCTATAATCTGTTATTATTTTATTTTCCATTATTAAACGCCAAGTGATTTAAAGTTATCAAACATCACTGATTTCAACTCGTTTTCTTCCATTTTAAGCATAATTGCAGCTGAAGAGTACATTTCCCTTATAGAAAAATTGGATTCATCAGTTTCAAGGAAAATCCTGTTTTTAGGTATGTGTTGAATTATTTCGGCTGTTTTGTTTTTTAATATCAAAGATTCTCCAAAAGAAAAGTAGCAATTGTATTTAAGTAGTTCTTTTGTTTGAAATTTGTTGCCATTATAATTGTGAAGTATAACCGGATAAGTGAATTTAGAAGCTTTTAAAACCTGCAATAAGTCGGAGTAGGCTCTTACACAATGAATTATTAAAGGTTTACCTGTTTTTTCAGCAAGAGATATATGAATTTTAAATTCCATGATTTGTATTTCAACCGGAATTTCAGTCGACCTGTCAATACCACATTCTCCTATGGCGAAACAATTATTAAGATTGGCTAATATTGAAAGTTTTTCTTCAATAACTTCAGGTTTAACCTTTCCGGTATGCCATGGGTGGAAACCGGCTGAAAAATAATTAGTTGCAGGAATATCTTCATCGGGTAAAATAACATTCCTGACAGTTATTGTGCCTTCATCATAAAATGAAATTTTATGAGAATGTATATCAATGTATTCCGGCATATAAGCGCTTAATTATTAGTTTCATTTTAAATGTAACAAAAGATGACTAAAACGGGTTGTAATTTCCTTAAAAATGACATATTTTAATATAAAATTTCAGCATGATAATTTCCGACTTTAATTCTTTATATAAAATTCTTTCTGAAAGAGGCAAACGCCGGTTGGTAGTTGCTAACGGGATTGATAATCATTCTCTTAATGCTGTTAGTAAAGCCATAGATAGCAACTTGGTTTCAGTACAGCTAACAGGTAATAAAAACATAATTGAAAAAGAATGCCTTAACAGCGGGATTAAGGTTAGCAACTTTGAAATAATTGATTGCCCTGATGAGCAGTCAGCTGTTGATACTGCCGTTGAGATTGCATCAAATGGAGGAGCAGATCTTATTATGAAAGGTTTGATTAGTACTGATGTTTACGTGAAATCGATTTTAAGAAAGGAGAAAGGTCTCCTTGAAGAGGGTTCTTTACTATCTCACGTTACAGTGATTTTAAACAATAGCTATTCAAAACCTCTTATTGTTTCAGATGTTGCAGTTATTCCTCTTCCTACCTTTGAGCAAAAGATCAGGATGACAGAATATTTGATTGATGTTGCTCATAAGCTGGGGATTACAATTCCTAAAGTAGCTTTTCTGGCGGCAAGTGAAAAAGTATCTCAGCGTATGCAGGCAACAGTTGATGCATTTGAACTTAAAAAACTTTGGGAGAATGGACGGTTTCCCGGTTCTTTGTGTGACGGTCCGATGGCACTTGATTTAGCCATAGATCCGGAATCTGTTGAGATAAAGAATTTCATTTCTCCTGTTGCAGGAGAAGCCGACTGCCTTTTGTTTCCCAATATTGAGTCAGGTAATGTTTTCTATAAGGTAAATACTAAATTTTGTAATGCCGAAACTGCTGCTATTCTTGTAGGGACTAAGGTTCCCGTTATCCTTTCTTCAAGAGGAGATACAATAAAAACTAAGCTGAATTCAATAGCTTTGGCAGCATTATTAGGTTAGATATATTTTCAATAGAAAATGGAAAAGATATTAGTAATAAATCCCGGTTCTACTTCTACAAAGATTGCTGTTTTTGAGGGTGAAGAGTGTATTTTCACTAATACAATCAGGCACTTCCTTGATGAGTTGATTTTGTACCCCAATATAATTTCTCAATTTGAATTCAGAAAGGATTTGATTGAAGGAACCCTTGAAATAGAGGGTGTAGATATAAATGAGATTAAAATAATAATGGGAAGGGGAGGCTTGACTTATCCACTTGAATCAGGTGTATATGAGGTAGATGACAGAATGTTGACGCATGTACGTAAAGGAATATTTGGTCAACATGCTTCTAATCTTGGCCCCTTGCTTGCTCATTCCATTGCAAAGGATATTCCCGGAGCCAAAGCGTATATTGCCGATCCGGTTGTTACTGATGAGCTTGAGCCGGTTGCCAGAATATCAGGTCATCCTCGATTTGAAAGAAGATCTATTTTTCATGCTTTGAATCAGAAAGCAGTTGCCCGGTTGTATGCCCGCTCCGTTTCCCGTAGTTACAGCGATCTTAATTTGATTATTGCTCATATGGGTGGTGGTGTTTCAGTTGGTGCTCATCTTAAAGGGAGAGTGGTTGATGTCAATAATGCACTTGACGGAGAAGGTCCTTTTAGTCCGGAAAGAAGCGGTACATTGCCCGCCGGACAGCTTATTGAAGCTTGTTATTGTGGCAATTTTACTGAAGATGAGATGAAGCAGATGGTAAATGGTGAAGGAGGAATGGTGGCTTATCTTAATACAAACAGCATGCTGGAAATAGTAGATGCTGCAATAGATGGGGAAGAAGGTTTTATGTTTTATCTGGATGCTTTTGTTTATCAGGTTTCAAAAGCAATTGCAGAAATGTCGGCTGTTTTGAAAGGGAATGTTGATGCTGTTATTTTGACCGGAGGAATAGCTTATGGCGGATTGATAATTGAAAAGATAAAGGAAAGAGTTGGATTTCTTGCTGAAATTATAGTTTTCCCCGGGGAAGATGAAATGGCTGCATTGGCAATGAATGCAAATATGATGTTAAAGGGGGAACTTTCAGTAAAAAAGTACCCCCATTAATTCAAACTATTTAATCAATTAAACCTCTCTTCTTGAGCAGAGGTTCAATAGAAGGTTCTTTACCTCTGAATTTCAGATACATTGTCATTGCATCATCAGTTCCGCCTCTTGAAATAACATTCTTACGGAATGAATTTCCTATTTCTCTGTTGAAAATATCACCGGATTCGATGAAAGCCTGGAAAGCATCAGCATCAAGAACTTCAGCCCAGATATAGCTGTAATAACCTGATGAATAACCACCTGCCCAGATATGATTGAAGTAAGTAGATTTATAGCGAGGTATAATTTCACTTATCAAACCAACTCTGTTCATGCATTCTTCTTCAAACTTCATAACATCAGGAGCTTCACCTGAGATTAAAGTATGGTAATCCATATCAAGAATAGAAGCAGCAAGGTATTCCACAGTTTCAAAACCCTGGTTGAATTTATCTGATGCTAAAATCTTATCTATTAACTCTTGTGGAATAACTTCACCGGTTTTATAATGTTTTGCGTATAACTTCAGCATTTCAGGCTGGCTGCACCAGTTTTCCATTATCTGCGAAGGTAATTCAACAAAGTCTCTTGGAACCGATGTCCCGGCAAGACTTTCGTAAGTACAATCGGAAAGGAGTCCGTGTAAACCGTGACCAAATTCATGGAATAAAGTTGTTACATCGTCCCAGCTCAATAAAGCAGGCATGTCACCTGTTGGTTTTGAGAAGTTTCCAACATTAACAATAACCGGAGGTATATTCTTGCCTTCAGGTGTTTTGTACTGGCTTTGAAGAGCGTCCATCCATGCACCACCTCTTTTACTTTCTCTTGGGAAATAATCAACATAAATGAGCCCAATATGTGAGCCATCTTCATCTTTTACTTCAAAAGCCTTTGCTTCAGGGTGGGGAAGTGGAATATTGGTTACTTCATTAAAGCTGATTCCATAAAGTTTATTGGCAAGAGTGAAAGCGCCGTTTCTTACATTATTTAATTCAAAATAAGGTCTAAGCTGAGAATCATCAAGGTCGTATTTTTCTTTTCTGATTTTCTCTGTATAATACCACCAATCCCAGCTTTCAAGCTTGAATTTTCCACCTTCCTTATCAATCATTGCCTGCATATCGGCAGCTTCTTTTTTTGCATTTTTAATTGCAGGTTCCCAAAGCTTATAAAGTAATTCATAAACCTTTTCAGGAGTTTTTGCCATACAATCATCAAGGGTATAAGTGGCATGATTTTCAAAACCTAAAAGTTTTGCTCTTTGAGTACGGAGCGTAATTGTTTTTTTGATGATATCCTTATTGTCGTTTTGATTATTGTTGTTGCCACGATTGTACATTGCTTTGTAAAGCTTTTCCCTTAATTCTCTTTTTTCAGAATACTGAAGGAAAGGAATCCAGCTTGGCTTTTGAAGTGTGAATACCCATTTGCCTTCAACTCCTGCTTCTTCAGCAGCTGCAGATATTACAGATTCAGGTAGACCGGCCAGATCATCCTTATTGTCAATAGTAAGTTTGAAATCATTTGTTTCTGCCAAAAGGTTTTCACCAAATTGTAATGATAATAATGAAAGTTGTTCATTAATCTTTTTCATTTCTTCCTTCTGCTCTTCATTCAGATTAGCTCCGTTGCGTATAAAACCTTTATATGTTTCAGTCAATAGCTTCATTTGCTCAGCGTTAAGACCTGATTGTTCCTTATTGTCATATACAGCCTTTACTCTTTTGAATAATTTATCATTCAGCAAAATTGCATCGCTGTGTTGCGATAATTGAGGCATTATATTCCTGGCTATCTCCTGCATTTCATCCGAAGTATTTGATTCATTCAGATTGAAAAACACTGAAGATACTTTATTGAGCAACCTTCCTGAATATTCAAGGGCTTCAATAGTATTTGAAAAGCTTGGTTCTTCGGAATTATTGATGATTTTCTCTAATTCAGCATCATGCTCTTTTATACCTTGCTCAAAAGCAGGGATATAATGAGCATTTTGAATTTTATCAAATGGGGGTACATTAAACGGGGTATTAAAATCAGAGAAGAATGGATTCTCTGTTTCAGTTTTTTTCTGACTACATGATGATATCATAATTGCTAGAAATAAGATTAACAGTAAATTGGTTTTCATAGTATTATTGTTTTAAAATATTCAGTAAAATTAAACGTAATTCCTAATGATTTTATGATAAAATTCATTAAAAAATTCAAGTATTGTTATGAATTAATGTACTTTATCAGGCTTGCCTTTTAATGTTTTCTTTTCTATTTCCAAATGGTCAATATTAGTTTCACCTTTTACAAGCTCAGGAATGTTATATGAAAATAATAATGAGGTATAATAATCAGGATCTTTCTGAGGTATTAAAAATGGTTTTCCCGGTTTGCCGTTTTCATCGAAGAAAGAAATATAAGGTCTTGTATATAAGCCATCATCTCTTCTGCTTCCAAAAGCAAACCAACGGGAATCAGACGACCATGAATGATAGCTTTCGGTATCTGTGCTGTTGGCTTTTTCAAGAGGATAGTACTCCATTTCTTGTAAATTCAACACATATAAATCTGCTTCTTTATGCCAGATAGTAAAGTTACCGTAATCTGCCATTGTAAACATCAGATATTTGCCATCGGGCGATACTCTTGGAAAAGATATTGACTTTCCTAATGAATCGGCATTGATAACGATTTCAGTCTTATCCCCGAATTTTTGTGTTTCAGGATTAAATGAAATTCTTTTAAGGTTATATCTTATTTGATTATACTCAGCAGGTATTTCTTTTTTAACGGCAGAAGTGAAATAAAGATATTTCCCGTCGGGTGAAAAACACGGAAAGGTTTCAAATTCAGTTTCAGTTTTTATCAATTCTGAAGTTATTATTTTATCGTTGATTATATCAATTACAACTATATCTGATTTGCTGTCAATTACTTCTATTCTTTTATCTTTTGAAGCGTGAAATGCCTGGGCTACTTTATTAACTGAAAAAGCAATATAATTTCCCGAGGGATGCCAGTGAGGATATACGCAGTTTGCAATTAGCTTATCGCTTCGTGTATCCAGACTTTTAATTTTTTCCTCATCAATAATGAATGTACTGCCATTAAGTGCCCGAAGGTGAAACATCATTTTACCGGGATCATTCATTTTAAATGAATGGCAGTTAACGCATGAGCCGGGGATAAGTGTGTTTTCAATGATTGCTTTTTGTTTAAACCCGGTAAGGTCACGCTGATATATTCCCATCTTGCTCCAGTTTTCATATCCGGGGGCAATTAAGCGATAAACCAAATGAGAATCAATCTCATAATTACTTACATATATTGGAAAGCTTTTATATTGTTTCCATGAATTTGATATTCTTTCATTAACAGTAACTATAATTGAATCCCCTTTGCTTTCGTTTAATATCTTTCTCCATTTTTTAACATGGATATCAATCTTTCCTTTCCCTGCAATTACTGTTTTCCCTCCTTTATATTTGAATTCAACGAGTATTTTATTTGAAGAGCCTTTGATCCTGAAGTTTAAAGGTGCAATATTTGAAGGTATTGTCACATTTTGATAATCAGGATAAATAACAGGTAATTCTTCTGACCGTGAAGCAGATTTTATTTGATAATCACATCCTTGTATTACTATTACAAAGAGGAATAATACTAAAACATGAATTATTATTGAAATATTGATTTTCATTTATCCTACCATTATTTAAAGTGAAAATAATACCAAAAAGTTGATGAATATTTATCCTTCAATATTTCTTCAGCATTCTTTGATGATGTATAAATATCGGCATAAGCTCTCATTTTTGTTTTTACTTCCGGAGAAACAGGGAAATTTTCAACTGCATCAGGTTGGTTGTTGATAAGACTAACAGCAAAGAGGGCAGCTTCCTGATATAAAACAGGCATTTGAGCATAGTTAATTTTGTCAATCCTGTA
>CAYXJA010000083.1:0-6948 GCA_964465425.1 uncultured Prolixibacteraceae bacterium
TTACTGCATGCTGCTAAAAATATTAAACAAAAGATTGCTAAAAACAAAGATTTCTTCATGGTAATAGTATTTAGTGTTTGACAATTATTCAAATATAGTTATTATTGTTTATAAGAAATATCTGCACCTAAATTAATAAAAAAGGATAGCCTTTTTTAATCCTTTTAAAGAAACTTTTAAAGAGTGGTTTGTAAATCTATTTATATTGAAAAAAAAATTTTGAAATTGCAACCTTGTTGTTGAAATTCTGTCATTGTTGATGAATGTTTATACGAGAAATAATTGTTTAATGTAATACATTGATAATTAATTAAATATTGAGAATCTTAAATCTAAGCTATATGAAAAAAATTGTATTTTCTTTATTCCTGATGTTTATTGTGTTTATTTCAAGTGCTCAAGGTGTTGCTGATGATGTAACTTTTGATGATTTTCCAGATAATGATAACGTTCAGACAGTAATGGGATCAATCAAAATTAAAAGGATTTCAGGATTTGGCGGACCTACAATGAGTTTTACTTCATTGAACGGCGAATTTGCTCATTTAATGGGCGGCGGTGGAGGTATTATTCTTAATAATCTTTTTATCGGAGGCTATGGTGAAGGAGTTACGAATACTTTAACTATTGGTGGCACTGCTTCTCTTACTGACTTTGACTTTGGTCATGGAGGTTTCTGGGTAGGTTATGAAATTGGCCATAAAATGATTATTCACCCGGTGATAAGTTCAAGAATAGGGTGGGGTAATATAACTGGTTATGATGAGATTAACAGCAAGGAAGTAAGCGATAATTTCTTTGTTCTTGTTCCTACTATTTCAGCCGAAATTAATTTTACCCGTTTTTTTAAATTAAATATTGGTGCTGAATACAGGAGAACGTTTAATGTGAATAACCTTAACGGATTAAATGATAATAACTTTTCAGGTTTAGGTGTTCATTTAAACTTTTTATTTGGATGGTTTTAAGGATTTGTTATTTGACAGGCACTTTAAACCATTTATTGTCAGTTAATTCATGCTCGTAATTTTCAATATATAGTATTGCCTCTTCAGGTGAAGATGTGATTTTATATATTTTACGATAACTTTCTTTTGCAAAGGTTTCAGAATATGACTTTTCAAATTGATTGAAAAGATCATTGAAATAGTCATTAATATTTATAAAAACGATAGGTTTACGGAGGTAATCAAGCTGTTTTAAAGTGATTACCTCCAGTATTTCTTCTAATGTTCCAAATCCCCCGGGCAATGCAATAAAAGCATCAGATTTGTCTCTCATCAGTGCTTTCCTTTCATCCATTGTATCTGTGATGATTATTTCATTTGCCTTGTCAGAGGTTAACTGGAAATTATGAATCTTCAATGGAATTATACCAGTAATATGCCCTTCATGCAATTTTACTGTTGAAGCCAGATGTTCCATTAAGCCAACATTTGCACCTCCAAAAATTAATGAATGATTTCTGGTACCAATTAATTTTCCAAGTTCTTCAGCTGCTTTAAAATAAACATCACTAACTGCATTGCTTGAAGAACAATAGACACAAATATTCATAAGTTATTGTCTTTATGCATCGATATTTGCATAAGTGGCATGATCTTCAATGAATTGTCGGCGTGGTGGCACATCATCTCCCATTAACATTGAAAATACATGGTCAGCTTCTGCAGCACTCTCTATTGTAACCTGTCTGAGAGTTCTTCTTTCAGGATTCATGGTAGTATCCCACAACTGTTCTGCATTCATTTCTCCAAGACCTTTGTATCGCTGTACATGGAAACCTGAATCTTTTCCACCTCCAATTTCTTCAATTATTCTAAGCCTTTGCTGTTCACTCCATGCATATTCTTCTTTTTTACCCTTCTTAACAAGATATAAAGGAGGTGTTGCAATATATAAGTAACCATTTTTTATGAGCTCCTGCATATATCTGAAGAAAAGCGTCATGATCAAAGTTGCAATGTGACTACCGTCAACGTCAGCATCGGTCATGATTATTATCTTCTTATATCTGAGTTTGTTGATGTTAAGGGCTTTTGAGTCTTCGTCTGTACCAATACTAACTCCCAGAGCAGTAAAGATATTTCTGATTTCTTCACTGTCAAACACTTTGTGTTGCATTGCTTTTTCAACATTCAGAATTTTACCCCTAAGCGGAAGTATAGCCTGAAATTGTCTGTCCCTTCCTTGTTTTGCTGTTCCTCCTGCTGAATCTCCCTCAACCATGAATATTTCACATTTATCAGGGTCATTATCTGCACAGTCAGCCAGTTTACCCGGCAATCCGCCTCCCGACATCACGTTTTTGCGCTGTACCAGCTCTCTTGCTTTTCTTGCTGCATGACGAGCCTGTGCTGCAAGTACAACCTTAGAGACAATTGACTTAGCATCTTTTGGATGCTCTTCAAGATATATTGAAAGCATTTCACTAACTGCCTGGTCTACTGAAGCACTTATTTCTGAGTTACCTAATTTTGTTTTTGTCTGGCCTTCAAACTGGGGTTCTGCTACTTTAACTGATACAACTGCTGTTAAGCCCTCACGAAAATCATCACCGTTAATTTCTATCTTCAGTTTTTCCAACATTCCCGATTTGTCAGCATAAGCTTTTAATGTTCTGGTCAAACCTCTTCTGAAACCGGTAAGGTGGGTTCCTCCTTCAATGGTGTTGATATTATTTACGTAAGAATGAATATTTTCTGTAAATGAAGTGTTGTAGTGTAATGCTATTTCAACCGGTACATCATTTTTTTCTGTTGCAATATGTATTGTCTCATCGATAAGTCTTTCTCTTGAATTATCAAGATATTCAACAAACTCTTTTAACCCATCTTCTGAATAAAAAAGCTCTTTTTTAAAATTACCCTCATCGTCTACATCCCTTCTGTCTACTATTGAAAGGTTTAGACCTGCATTTAAAAATGCCAGCTCTCTTAAACGAGCTGAAAGTATTTCATATTTATATGTTGTAGTGAGAAATATCGAGTCGTCAGGTTTAAATGTAATAATAGTTCCGGTCCTGTTTGATTCTCCTTCAGTTCGGATATCACCTAAAGATTTGCCTTGTGAAAATTCCTGTACCCATATTTTACCGTCACGATGAATTTCTGCCTTCAAATGAATTGATAAAGCATTTACACATGAAACACCAACTCCGTGCAATCCCCCGGAAACTTTATATGAGTCCTTATCAAATTTTCCGCCTGCATGTAATACTGTCAATACTACTTCAAGCGCTGATTTCTTTTCTTTTTCATGATAATCAACCGGAATTCCCCTGCCATCATCAGTTACTGTAATAGAATTATCTTCATTAATTATTACGTCAATATTTTTACAATACCCGGCCAATGCTTCATCGATAGAGTTATCAACAACTTCATAAACCAGATGGTGAAGCCCTTTTTCATTAACATCACCAATATACATCGCCGGACGTTTCCTTACTGCTTCAAGTCCTTCTAATACCTGTATGCTGTCTGCTGAATAATTGCCGTTACCATTTCCACTGGTAAGGTCTTTGTTCTCTAATTCGCTCATCTTTTTGCTTAATTTTAAATCAAAATAATAACAATCATCATTTTTTCAGACGATATTCCTCGTACAGATTTTTTATTGTTCAGGAATATTTTCGTCATTCACAATTATATATCCGGAATGATCGAAACCCTATAGTGAAAAGTGATATTTTGTTATTGAATTTCAATGTTTTATAAAAGAATACATTTTTCTTTTTTGTTCGCTCAAATATAATAAAATATAGCCTGAAAGCCTATTTTTTAAGCCCTCTGAAATCAAAAGTTTTCAACAACTTAAGGTTAAATTTAATTAAAAGATATATCTGGCCCCAACAAGAAAATGTATACCCTGAGAGTTATATCCATGCCAGATTTCATAATTCTGATTTAATAGATTACTGACATTCAAAAAGAAATTCAATTTATTTGAAAATTGATATTCCCCTCCCAGATTTATATCTATAATTGTCTTTAAATCATGATATTCTGTAGTGTAAAACGAATTGTCAATTAACAATTCTTCATTTTTGATTTCAACTTCACCTTTCCTCGGTCCAATTACTGAAGCGTCTAATGTTGCTTTTATTTTTTCTGTTATTTGTACCGATGTTGATAAAGTTGCATCAAATGATGGCAAATGTGTGATGACCTGAATATCATCAGCAGTATGATTGTAATAATTTCCTGCAAGAGCTATATTTATTTTCTCACTGCTGTACCTTATGTTTCCTCCAAATCTTAGAGTATTCAAATTACTGTATTTAACTCCAAATACATTAACTACATCTCTCGATCCGTTTGGATATTTTACCATCATTTGATAATAGAACGGATTATTGCCATTGATAGAATAGTTTACATCTATAAGGTAAGCTATCTTCCTGCTTATTTTTCCCTTGAATCCTCCAAAAAAGCTTATGTATTCCTGCGATGGCCTTATCTCTTGATAAGGATCTATATATGGATTGATTTCCGACATCATTTTATAATGATTCGATGAAAGCTTTCCATTTGATCCGGCAAACAAGGTAAGGACGTTTTTAATGGGGTAATATTCAAAATTGATATTGGGAGATATATGTAGCGTAGCACTTGAATCATCATCAAAAATACCGGCCAGATTAAGCCCTGCCTTCAGATAAATATTACTCCAGTTGAATTCTGCTGCAGGACTTAAACCTGCATATACAAACTGATGATTTGAAACTTCCTGGGAATAGCAATTCGCTGTACTGTCCTGATAGATATAATCAACTTTTGAATCAAGCAGCAAGTTGAATTTTTTTAGTTCCATAGAATAATTTCCTTCGAAATATGCATTATGTGATCCTTGTCCTGTTATGTTCCAAAAGTAATTATATCCCAATAATGTATTATGCACGAACTTCGATCTTGGAGATAGACTCCGCAACCTGAAATTTGTATACGCATTGTTTAATACCTGCTTCTTATTCAATGTTCTTGATAACCTTTCTGTATCCCTGTATGCTAATGTATCATTTATAGGGAAACCATAATAATCATACCTGTTTCTGTCATAGTTGATATTCCACTCCAAAACAGCCCTCCTGAAATAGTTCTTCATGAATATGCTTGCAGTATTTTGACTGTAAGGTGTTTTAACCCTCAATTCATTGTTTAGCTTTACCGAAGGCCAGGCTGAATAATGAAAAAGATGAAGCCCGAAATCAGTTGTCTTGGTCGGCGATGCATTAACGAAGATTTCAGCATAGGGAGTATAGGCATTGCCAATTCCTCCTTTTATAAATCCTGTATTATGATGTGTCTTTGGAGGATTGCCCAATTGAACTACAGGCAATTTTGTTATGGTTTTCTTTACCGGTATTAAAGTTGAATTTATTTTATAGTCAAAGACAGGCGAATAATTAGCTGTATCTGTAATCTTTGGTGATGTATTTATCTTGATTGCATTAGTTATCGAAGGTTGATAGGCTTTTATAACTTCTACTTCTTTGACAAGCGTACTGTCCTTCTGCGAAAACACAGAAGTTGTCATTAATATTAATGCAAGTGTTGGTATTATTTTGTTTATGCTTCTCATCTGTGCTCTTCTTTAATTGTTTTGAATTGAATCAGCCGGATTACCATCCTTAATTATTGCTTCTCCCTCCCTGAGCGAAATTATTGTCATCTTTTGGTTTGCTGCTTCTATAATCCCGTCTTCTGTATTTGAATAATTGTCAATGATGCTTTTTAATGTATGTCTTGCCTGGAATAAATCATTCTGAGTCAGATATATGTCAGATAAAAGGATGAATGATTTTCCTAACCAATATTGATGTGGAGAGTTCTTTCCAATGAAGTCCATTATTTCATCTTCACTTTCCTTAAGCTGATTCCTGTCATATAATATCTGCGCTTTGTAGTATTTCGACTCAGCACCCTCTGCAGTTTTGGTGTCTTCACTCAATAAACTGAAGAATTTGAATGCCTCATCTGTCCTCGATAATTTATAGCTTGAACTAGCAATTATGAAATTAGCCTCCCTTATCATTGCTTCAGTAATATTATCTGTTGAAAGCAACAATTTAGCTGTGTTTATTGCTTCTTCGTTTAATCCTAACTTATATGAAGCCCTTGTTATCCCTGCTCTTGATTTTAATATATTCCATTTGGATCCTGCTATCTGTTCCAGTCTCTTAAAATATTCAAGCGATGTTTCATAATTTCTTGCATTGAAAGTCAATTCACCTGCCTTTAGCAACGATTGCTCAGTGAATATGTTATCGGGCATTGCTGCGACTTTTTCGTACAAATCAAGGGATTTTGTATACTGTCCTTTTGCATAATAGCTATCAGCAAGATAGAAAATGGCATTGGTCTTAAAGCTTCCGTCAGGAAAACGCGACAGATATTCTTCAAGCTGAAGCTCTGAACCTGATTCTCCCGACATGTATTTCTTTTCTGCTGCCATATAGAATATTGAATCCTGAGCAGTTGATGAAACAGGGGTATATCCTCCAATCGACTGTATATATGCAAAATATCCATCTACATTGTTGAGTTCTATATAGTTGTTTTTTATTCCAACCAGGGCTGAATTTGCTTCTTCTGTCTTAGGGTAATTTTCAACTAACTTTTTATATGTTTCAAGAGATACATTGAATTCATTCTTGTTGTAATAAATCAATCCTAACTGTAACAGTGCCTTTCGTGAGAATATACTCTGAGGTGATTTGGTTGTCAATTGTTTGTAGCTCTCTATTGCTCCATCTATATTGTTGGTCCTTTCCATTGTATGACCAAGCTCATACATGGCATTATCAGTATATGATGATTTGGGATACTGACTTATAAGAAGCGTTAAATCACTTGTTTTCTTTGCAAAATCCTTGCTCAGTCCTGCACATATTGCACGTTGAAATATCGCATAATCAGGATCATAAGTGTTTAAATTATAGGAATT
>CAYXJA010000084.1:0-6890 GCA_964465425.1 uncultured Prolixibacteraceae bacterium
ACAAATCCAAATAAGACAGATAGTGTTACAGTCAGCAGGGCAACCAGAACAGAAATGCTTTTAACATTTTCAAAATTAAACCTAACATTATTTAAAAGGCTTAGGGTTAATCCCATGAAAGCAAGGATGGCCCCTGCGATTCCTGCAATCCCGAATCCGGGGAATGCAAACAGCTCTATTACAATGAGAATTATTCCAACTACGAAAATTATTATCTCCCAGTTTTCTGCAAGTCCTTCGAGATAAAGGGGAGCAAAATAAGCAATAGCTGCAATTATTGCAATGATAAGCGGGAACCCAATTCCGGGTGATTGCATTTCAAAGTAAATTCCTCCTAATATTCCCATTATTAAAATACCTGAAATAATAGGATTGGTAAGAAATCCAATTATCTTATCAATTCCTGTTGGTTTGAATTCCCTGATTTCATAATTGCCAACATTTGCTTTTTCAAGAAGATCGTCAACGTTTTCACGAAGACCTTCACAAAAACCATGCTTTTGGGCTTCCAGAGCAGTGAATGTCAGAATCTTGCCGGTATCGATAACGCCCGGGATATAAACATCTTCATCGACCATGGCTTCTGCAATGGTCGGATTTCTGAACCATTTTATAACTGTGTCATTTCCGTTGATAATTGTATCTGCGCCATGGCTTTCAGCAGTGGCTCTCATTGTTGATCTGAAATATGACTGATATTTATCGGGTGCTTTTTGGCCTGTTTGATTGACAACAGTAGCTGCACCAATATTAGCCCCGGGCTTCATGAAAATACTGTCGCAAGCTATTGAAATCAAGGCACCTGCAGAAGCAGCATTGTTGTCAATGAAAACCCAGACAGGAATATTGCTGTTCAGGATTTTAGTCCTTATTGAATCTGCATCAACAACTGTCCCCCCGTAGGTATTCATATGAATAAGGATGACATCAGCATTCATGCTGTCGGCATTTGCAAATACCTTTTTTGTTTGCCGCCATATAGACGGGGCTATTTCTTCCTTTACGTTAAACTTGTAGACAAGGAAGGTTTCATCATTTGCAAAAGTGTAACTTATTAATATGATTGAAGTTAGGAGAAGGAGTAAACGTTTCATATTTTCAGGTTATTATTTTCGGTTTAATTCATAAAATTACAACTTTTCAGATGTAAACCATAAAAATAAATTCTTCTGCTTATTTCTTACTGATAATGATGACATATTATTATTTGATTTTAATTTATTTAACTTTAAAAGTGTAGTTTTTGTCTTAGAATATTTTGGTTTTACATCTCTTTATATTTTTGTGTTATCTTTGCATTCTTAAATAAAAAGAGATATGAGTTTAAATGAATTGACAGCTATTTCCCCGATTGACGGGCGATACAGAGGTAAAATCGAAGAACTGGAACAGTATTTTTCAGAGTTTGCACTCATCAGATACAGGACGATGGTTGAAGTGGAATATTTTCTTGCTTTGTGCAATATACCTTTACCTCAGCTTTCTGATTTTGATTTTGAAATGGCAGAGCCACTGCGCGATATATATAAAGATTTCTCGCTTGAGGATGCAAAAAAGATAAAAGACATTGAGAAAATCACCAATCACGATGTTAAGGCAGTAGAATATTTTCTGAAAGAAAAGTTTGATAGTTTGGGATTGCAGAAATTCAAGGAGTTTATACATTTTGGCTTAACCTCGCAGGATATCAACAATACTGCAGTTCCCTGCTCATTGAAAGATGCGTTGCAGAATGCATATTACCCGAGGATTGAAATGGTACTTCAGAAACTTGAAGAGCTTGCACTCAGTTGGGATGATGTACCAATGCTAGCCAGGACACATGGACAGCCGGCATCTCCGACACGTTTGGGTAAAGAATTAAGAGTTTTTATAGAAAGGCTTAACGTTCAGTTAGATTTATTGAAGAATATTCCGTGCTATGCTAAGTTTGGGGGTGCAACAGGTAATTTGAACGCACATCATGTTGCATATCCTAAAATCGACTGGGTGGCTTTTGCCAATGATTTTTGCAGGAATTCACTTCAGCTTGAGAGATCGCAATATACTACTCAAATTGCTCATTATGACAATTATGGGGCTATATTCGATAACCTGAAAAGGATAAACACAATATTGTTAGACCTTGATCGCGATATGTGGACTTATATTTCAATGGAATACTTCAAGCAGAAAATTAAAAAGGGAGAAATAGGTTCATCTGCTATGCCACATAAGGTTAATCCGATTGATTTTGAAAATTCAGAAGGAAATATAGGCCTTGCCAATGCAATTTTTGAACATCTATCTGCAAAGCTGCCTGTTTCACGACTTCAAAGAGATCTTACTGATTCAACTGTTTTAAGGAACATCGGAACACCGATTGGTCATACTCTCATTGCTGTCAATTCAACCCTCAGGGGACTTGATAAATTGATTATCAACCTTGAAGCTATAGAAGAAGATCTGGAAAGAAACTGGAGTGTAGTAGCAGAAGCAATTCAAACTGTATTGAGGAGTGCAAACTATCCAAATCCATATGAGGCATTGCTTAATCTTACTAGGACAAATTCAAAGATAGATAAGAAAGCAATTCATGAATTTATTGATTCATTGGATGTTGATGATACATTGAAAAAAAGGTTGAAAAATATAACACCGCACAATTACACGGGGGTATAGAATTTTTAATTTATTTTTTTATTTCTTAACAATAAATCACACTTAATTAAGTTATCAGTTAAGACCACTAACCTTATTAGATGAAAGGATTCTTTACCCTTTTACGTCGATTTGTTCCGCCTTATAAAGGGTGGGCTGTTTCGAATATAATTTTCAATATTCTCGGGGCTGTCTTCGGTGCCTTTTCATTTCTTGCCCTGAGTCCGATACTTGGTATATTATTCGGAACGCAGGAATTAGAAACAGAGCCGGTACCTTTCTCTTTCAATTTTGAAGATATAAAGCAAAATGTCTTTTATTACATGAGCTCAGTAATTGAAGATCAGGGGCAGATAAAAGCTCTTTATCTTATTGGTATTTTCATGATAATAATGGTTTTCCTGAAGGTTGGTTTTACCTATCTGGCAAGCTTTTGTATGGTGCCGCTGAGAAATGGAGTAGTCAGGGATTTGCGCAACAGTATTTACAAAAAGCTTGTTTCGCTACCTTTAGGTTATTTTTCAGATGAACGGAAGGGCGATATAATGGCAAGGGTGACAGGTGATGTAACTGAGGTTGAAAACTCGGTAATGAACTCACTGGAAATGCTTTTCAAAAATCCGATTCTCATAATAATTTCACTTTTTGTGATGGTATATATGAGTTGGTCGCTTACCTTGTTTGTTTTGCTGTTATTGCCCACGGCAGTATTGATAACCGGAAGGATAGGCAAGAGTCTTAAGAAACCATCCCGTAGGGGACAGGACAAGATGGGAGAACTGCTAAGCACAATTGACGAAACATTATCGGGACTTCCAATTATCAAGGCATTCAATGCAGAGAAGAAAATGCAGGGTCGTTTTGAAAAAGAAACCGATGATTACTATAAGATTATGAACCGTCTGATGTGGCGTAATTTTCTTGCACATCCGGTAAGTGAATTCCTTGGTACTTCAATAATAATCTTCGTTTTATGGTATGGAGGATCTCTTATTTTGAAGCATGAAGGGGGAATGGCACCTGAGAATTTTATCACTTACCTTGTATTCTTTTACAGCATTATTAATCCTGCAAAAGCTTTTTCGACAGCAGTTTACAGTATTCAAAAGGGGATGGCATCAGTTGACAGGATAGATAAAATTCTTGAAGCAAGCAATCCGATAAGAGACAACTCAGGAAATACCAGAAAGTTGAGTTTTGACAGCGAAATTGAATTCAGAAACGTAAATTTTGCATATAAGCAAGATATTATTTTAAAGAATATCAATCTGACAATACCTAAGGGCAAGATTGTTGCTTTAGTTGGAAAATCAGGATCAGGGAAGACAACATTTGCAAAACTGATTCCAAGATTCTGGGATGTAAATGAAGGTGAAATTTTGATAGACGGAATAAATATTAAAAATATTAATCTTGAAGATTTACGCGGTTTGCTTGGATATGTGAGTCAGGAACCTGTATTGTTTAATGATACTTTTGAAAACAATATTATGTTCGGTGTTGATTCGGCACCCATTGAAAAGGTAATTGAAGCTGCTAAGGTTGCTCATGCACATGAATTTATAATTGATTCTGCCGATAAGTATTTAACAAAAATAGGAGATAGGGGAAATAAACTTTCCGGAGGACAAAAGCAAAGGCTTTCAATAGCAAGGGCAGTTTTAAAAAATCCACCTCTAATGATACTTGATGAGGCGACTTCTTCTCTTGATACTGAATCAGAGAAACTTGTACACAATGCACTCATCAACCTGATGAAAAACAGGACTTCAATAGTAATCGCCCACAGACTTTCAACTATAAAGAATGCCGACCTTATTTATGTATTTAAAAAAGGGGAGGTAGTAGAAAGAGGTAATCATGAAGAACTGCTTGAATTGAAAGGAGAATACTACAATCTACATAAATTGCAGAGTTTTTAGGAGCATATTCCCAGAATAAAGACTACTGTCCCAAATATTAAAAAAATAGTCCTTTCGAATTGAATATTATTGAAAATCAATAAACAATATTGATTAAAATATTAACAGTTAAAACATTAACTGTTAATTTGGTATTTGAATATCTTACAAAAGCCGGAACTTTTATCATTTTTATAGAAATGATTTAGTATTTTATTAGTTTTCAGGACATAAGAAAAGGAATGGTGAATAATTCTAAAAAAATAAGAGGAAAATTGGCGCTTTATATATAATAATTAACATTTATTATTAACAATCTCAGGATAAGGATTTAAAAAAATTATTCAAATTTGAATATTAAGTGGTACATTATTTGAAAGTAAAGTATTAAAATTATAAGTTTAAAGTTTGAATGCGCTATATTTATTTTTTCTTAGTGAATGGTTTTTTGTTTGAGCAAATTTTTATATGTTTTTTTTAAATTTTAAATTTGGGAATTCTATCCATACTGGTTTATTAAGAGAAGGTGAGATAGCTTTAACATGCCGCAATGATGGCTTAAAAATAGCATTATGAAGAAAATGTTTTTATTCATTGAATTGCTTCTTGTGTTTTTATTTTATGGTGTAGTGGTAGAGGGGCAGAATGTTGTAAAAAATACACCCGGTAAATATACAATGCCGATGGATAATGCTTCTGCTGCTCTTCCGGGAAAGACAAAAGAAGGTGATTTGTGGGTTGTTTTTTCTGATCGTCCGTCCAATCCATTATTTTCAGATAAATCATGTGGAAAACCTAATGGCAAGAAGCTTGATTTCATGCACCCCATGTATGTAATTGAAGAATCAGAAAGCTCAATAAAAATTATTGAACTCAGTGATGCAGATGCAAGAGGAAATTTAAAGGATGGAGCGACAACAAGGGCAAGCTGGATTAAGAAAGAAGACATGCTTTTGTGGAGAACCTGTCTTAAAACAAGGGATGTAAATCTTCCAGAATTCAGGGGTGGTGTGTTCAATAAAAAGGCAATGGTTCTCAATATACTTGGTGATAATCAAAGGGTACTAAGGGTTCCTGAATTTTGTTCACATCCAAGATGCAGTCCGGCTGATTCAATAAACTCAGCACTGGTTTATCAGATAAACTATGTTTATAAAGAAACCCCAACAGCATATTTGCTTGCAGATGTTCCGGAAATCAATGATTTGGTTAATGATCTTGACAGAGTAAGGGGATGGGTGCTTAAAAGCCAGACTACTGCATGGAATCATCGTTTAGCCTATGAAGTTAACTGGGATTCAAAAGCAGTTAATGAACGAAAAACAGCAGGAAAGAAAGCAAGGATATTTTCACAAAAAACACTTTCAGGACCTACATTGTTTGAAGAAACAAGCATGACCGGCAGGGCAATAGGCGAAGTTGACAGATTTCCTGTATTGGATGTATATAACGGGGTTTCAAAGGTAGGAGTTATCGGAGAATTAAGATCAGAACAGGGAAAGACTTTATCAAGTGTTGAATTTGCAAAGATAAAGCATGTAATAGATTCAATGTCTGCTTCTATGCGTAATGTTAATATTATCTTTGTTATTGATGGAACAAGCAGCATGGTGCCTTACGCCCAGTCGTTGCAGAATTCACTTAAAGCAGCTTCACGTAGTCTGATTAAAGGCAAAAACAATTATAAATATGGTGTATTGCTCTATCGTGATGCTTCAGAAGGAAATGCCAACGCAGTCAATTTTTCCAGAGATTTATCATCAAATTACACTGGTGTGAATTCTTTTTTAAGTAAGTTTCTGACACCTACATTTAATAAGTGTAATTCCGATCCTGAAGAAGCAATGTACTATGGAATTAAGAGAGCTATAGAGCGTTTCGACCCACCTGAAGGAGAATCAAACTTTGTTGTACTTATTGGTGATTGTGGAAATCATAACAGAACTACCTATAAAGATTGCTCCGGAAAACAATCACCTGACTTTACAATTGTTCAGTATCAGAATTTAGTTGACCTGATGGCAAGGAAGAATATTAATCTTTTTGCAATTCAGGCTCATCATCAGATAACCACTGACGTTAAGCCTGCTTATGATGCATTCAGGTCTCAGGTTGAATCTCTTATGAAAGACGTAGCTGCGAAAAGATTGCCTGATGGGTCAGGTATAAGCAAAGAATCGATTGTTAAAAGAAAGAGTAAGGATATTTTAGAAATTGCTCCTAACGTAGGTACTCCGGGATATTTTAAGATGGCTCCTGATGGAGGAAGTATGCATCCGAATGTTCTTGGGAAGGAGCTTGAAAATGAATTGTCAATTATCGACCAGAAGGTAGATGAACAATTGGAAA
>CAYXJA010000085.1:0-1972 GCA_964465425.1 uncultured Prolixibacteraceae bacterium
CGATGACCTTTTGACTGCCAGTCAAACGCTCTAGCCAACTGAGCTAATCCCCCGTAAATATTTTGCAAATATATAATTTTACTTATAATAGAAGTATTGGACTTTACGTTTAATGATAGAAAAAGGCAGTTATTCTTTGGAAAAAAGAAACAAAAATCTTTTTTAAAAGAAATATTGTAATAGAAGTGTCCAATTAGAAGATATTTTTTAACTTTATCGCCCTATAATTTGAGTATTTAAATGCATTAAATAATTACTATGGAACTTAAGAAGACACCAAAAGCTGATCTCGAAAACAAGAAGTCATACTTCGTTGAGATTGGTCTTGTGGTTGCACTAGGAGTCGTCCTGATGGCATTTAACCTTAACGATACCGTTAAGTCAGCCGATACTTTGGGACAATTGACTACCGAAACAATACAAGAAGAAATCATTCCTATTACAAGGACTGAGGAAGTTAAGCCACCGCCACCACCTCCACCTCCAAAAGTTATTGAAGTGCTTACTATCATCGATGATGATGTAGAAATTGAAGATGAATTCGAATTCGAATCTACTGAAGCAAATGATGCTACAATTATTGATGCAGCTCCTGTAATTTCTGCACCAAAAGAAGAAGAAGACGAATCAAAAGCAGAAATATTTGTTATAGTAGAAGACATGCCTGAATTCCCGGGTGGTGAACTTGCACTGCGCAAATGGATTGCCGATAATATCAAATATCCGGTAATTGCTGCTGAAAATGGTATTCAAGGTAAAGTATATGTACAATTCGTAGTTGACCGTGATGGTGGAATCAGCAATGCCCGTATTGCCAGAGGTGTTGACCCTTCACTTGACCAGGAAGCTCTTCGCGTTGTAAATAATCTTCCTAAATGGAAACCGGGTATGCAAAGGGGTAAACCTGTAAGGGTATCTTATACTGTACCTATTAATTTCCAATTACAATAAAATACAATTGAAAAAATCTATATCCTGATTCTGATAATATCGGAATCAGGTTTTTTTATTTAAAAATGACGGATATTATAATCACAGAACAAAAAAAAGAAACAGTAGTTTTGATTGGCCTCATAACTCAGGATCAGAATGAGGTAAAAGCTAAAGAATACATAAAGGAACTTGAATTTCTTGCTTACACTGCAGGTGCTGAAGTAGTAAATAAGTTTTTCCAGAGAATTCAATACCCTCACCCGGTAACTTTTGTCGGATCAGGTAAGCTGGAAGAAATTGCTGCATATATTCAGGAAAATTCTATTGACACCGTCATTTTTGATGATGAACTTTCTGCAACTCAATTGCGCAATATTGAAAAAGTAGTTGAATGCAAGGTTCTGGACAGAACAAATCTTATTCTCGACATTTTTGCATCAAGAGCTCAAACTGCTTATGCCAAAGCTCAGGTTGAACTTGCCCAGCTTCAGTATACTTTGCCACGACTCACAAGAATGTGGACCCACCTTGAAAGGCAAAGAGGTGGAATTGGTATGAGAGGTCCGGGAGAAACACAAATTGAAACCGACCGCCGTATTATTCTTGATAAAATTTCAAGGTTAAAGGAACAACTTAAAAAGATTGACCTTCAAATGTCGACACAAAGGAAGAACAGGGGAAAACTTGTAAGAGTTGCTTTGGTCGGATATACCAATGTCGGAAAATCAACAATAATGAACCTGCTGAGTAAGTCTGAAGTGTTTGCAGAGAATAAATTGTTTGCAACTTTGGATACTACAGTAAGAAAAATGGTAATTGGCAATCTTCCTTTTCTTATTGCTGACACTGTTGGCTTTATACGAAAATTACCTCACGGACTTGTTGAATCGTTTAAATCAACATTAGATGAAGTCCGTGAAGCAGATGTTTTACTTCACATTGTAGATATTTCTCATAAAGGTTTCGAAGAACAAATCAATGTAGTTAATAAAACACTTGAAGAGATAGATGCAGCTGATAAACCAACAATTTACATCTT
>CAYXJA010000085.1:2072-3463 GCA_964465425.1 uncultured Prolixibacteraceae bacterium
CATGTTGATAAAAGATTCTTCAGCAGAAAATCCCCAGGGTTCAGTTTCGTATTTACCCGAGATTTGAACTACATCTCCAATCTTGTTTTTAATCTCATTAATAGCTGTTTCAAGATTTAATAATTTATTGCCCATGTTAGTTCCAAGGGATATAAATACTTCACTCATATTTAAAATATTAGAAAAACAGGTTTAAAATTAAATTTATTAAAATTGGCTATTATTTTTTGGAAAAAAGTTATTAATGGAAAAAAATTGACATTCATTTGTAATTAACTAATCTAATTACATACATATTTTATGAGTTCTATTTTAAAGCATTAGAAAAACAAAAAACAATATAAAATGAGAAGTTTCTTAAAATACACTTTAGCAACAATTGTCGGATTGACAATTGTTATAATAATGACAATAATTATACTTGGAGGTGTTGTTGCTGCGATTGTAGCATCTACTGATAACAAAGAGATTGTAATCAAGGATAATTCAGTTCTTGCCATCAACTTTGATGAAACAATTGTTGACAGGCAATCAAATGATCCGTTTCAATCGATAGACATTCCAGGGCTTTCAGGAACAAAGAAATTAGGTCTTGATCAAATTGTTACAGCAATAGAAAATGCCAAGGATAATGATAAAATCAAAGGTATATACCTGAATATTGATGAAATAAATGCAGGATACTCAGCATGCGAGGAGATAAGGAACGCCCTTATGGATTTTAAGGATTCAGAAAAATTCATTTATGCATATTCAGAATCCTACTCTCAAAAGGCATACTTCCTGACTTCACTGGCTGATAAAGTATTTATTAACCCTGAAGGGATGTTAGTTTTCTCAGGAATTTCATCTACCAATACATTTTATAAAAATGCCCTTGACAAGCTTGGTGTAGAAATGCAAATCATAAGGCACGGAAAATTCAAATCTGCTGTTGAGCCTCTTATGCTTGATAAAATGAGTCCTGAAAACAGAAGACAAATTGAAGTTTACATAGGAAGCATCTGGAATAACATCGTTAGGGGTATTTCTGAAACAAGGAATATTTCAACAACTGAACTTAACAGAATTGCTGATGAAAATATGATTTACCGTCCTGCAAATACTTTATTGTCATACAAACTTGTTGACAGCATTGTATACGAAGATCAGGTATTTGACATGATGCGTGAAAAAATTGGAATTAAACAAAATGAAAAGATAAACTTCATTTCACTTCATGATGTAAAACCTGCAGTTGTAAAAAATGAAGGTAAAGCATATACAAAAAACAAACTTGCTGTCATTTATGCATCAGGCGAAATTTCAATGACTCCGGGTACTTCTTTGACAGAAGAATCAATAAGTGGACCTGAAATGGCTGAAGTTATTCGTGAAGCAAGAATGGATAC
>CAYXJA010000085.1:3563-6834 GCA_964465425.1 uncultured Prolixibacteraceae bacterium
AACTTCCAGAATCTTTTAAGTAAGAAGTTAGGCATCAATTCGGAAGTAGTTAAGACAAATGAAAAAAGTGACTTGCCTTCAGTAACACGCCCTCTGACTGAGAAAGAAAGAGAAATTATGCAGGGTATGGTTGAAAATGTATACACTACTTTTGTCAACCATGTGTCTGAAGGACGTGGTTTATCATATCAGCAAGTCGATGAAATAGGACAAGGACGAGTATGGACAGGTGAAAATGCCCTTAAACTCGGATTAGTAGATATGTTAGGCAATCTTAACGATGCTATTGAAATTGCAAAGGAAATGGGTGGACTTGACCATTACAGAGTAATAAAATTACCTGTTAAAAAAGATCCTTTCGAAGAAATAATCAAAAGTTTTTCTGCAGAAATGGAATACAAAATATTGGAAAAGAATCTTGGTGAAGGGATGAAATACTACAAAACACTTGAGACCCTTAAAAACGTTAACGGAGTTCAGGCAAGACTTCCTTATGAATTCGAAGTATACTAATTACAAATATATTTTAGTTTGAAAAAAAGTTGCCTGCCTTTGACAGGCAACTTTTTTTTGTCTTATTCCTATACTTCGTAAATTATAAACTATTTTTACAGTATGATAAAAATATTCACATACCCGCTTTCATTGATATACGGATTTATCATTTCAATCCGCAATTTCCTTTTTGACTCGAACATCTTACACCATCATAATTACGAAGTCCCCGTTATTTCAGTAGGTAATCTTACTGTAGGAGGAACCGGAAAGACACCTCACGCCGAGTATTTAATCAACATTCTAAGGAAAGAGTTTAAAGTAGCTTTTATTAGCCGGGGTTATAAAAGAAAATCAAAGGGCTTTATACTTGCAACCTCACAATCTTCAATAAATGAAATTGGTGATGAACCTGTTCAGATTAAGCAAAAATATCCGGATGTAACTGTAGCTGTATGTAATAAAAGGGATACAGCAATAAGAAACATTATCAACAATAAAGACCTTAACATTGATGTCATCATTCTTGACGACGCCTTTCAACATAGAAGCGTAGAACCAAATATTAATATTCTCCTTTTTGATTTTACCCAGCCTGTTTATGATGATAAGCTATTGCCTGCCGGTAAACTGAGAGAATCAATCAAATCAAGTTACAGGGCTAATTTTATTATTTTCACCAAATGCCCCGGACAATTAAAGCCTATCGACCAAAGAATTATTAAAAACAAGCTTGATATACGCCCTTATCAAAATCTTTTCTTTACAAGTATTGTTTATGGTGAAATCACTCCTGCAGAGAAAGGTAGAACTCTGTTCTTTGATGATATGCTCAAGTACACTGTCATGCTTGTAACAGGAATTGCCAATCCGGCTCCACTAATTGCTTACCTGAAAGATCAGGTTGGAGACATTATTCATAAAAATTTTCCTGATCATTATTCATACAATGAAAAGGATATTAACGATCTATATAATTCTTTCAATGAAATTGAGAATAGAAGAAAGCTGATTATCACAACTGAAAAAGACCTCGTAAGACTTAAATCGGTTAATAAATATCCCGAAGGTTTTTTCGACATTCTTTACTATATTCCAATAGAAATTAAATTTTTAGACCGCACAAAGGATTTATTCAACAAAAGAATTTTAACCTATGTTAGAGAGAATAAAAGCAACAGCCGCCTTCATAAAAGATAAAACATCTTTTACCGGCAAAATAGCAGTAATCTTAGGCTCAGGGCTTGGAGATTTTGCAAATAAGGTTTCGATTGAATCAACTCTTGACTATTCAGAAATACCCGGATTTCCTGTATCTACTGTTGAAGGTCATGAAGGAAAGCTCATTTTTGGAAAATATCAAGGTAAAGATATAGTTGTGATGCAGGGACGTTTCCATTTTTATGAAGGATATCCAATGGATGTTGTTACTTTTCCGATAAAAGTATTCAAACTGTTGGGTATAGAATATCTTCTGGTTTCCAATGCTGCAGGAGGCATTAATTATAGCTTTGAAGTCGGTGACCTGATGATGATTACTGATCATATCAATTGGTTTGGCACTAATCCTCTTATTGGAAAAAATATAGATGAATTAGGTCCACGCTTCCCTGATATGTCTAAAACTTATAACCCTGAATTGTGTCAGATTGCAAGAGGCATAGCAAATAAACACTTCATCAATCTTCATGAAGGTACTTATGTTGGAGGTACAGGACCAAGCTTTGAAACTCCTGCTGAATACAGATATCTGCATACTATTGGCGGAGACGCTGTTGGTATGTCTACAGTTCCTGAAGTTATTGTCGCCCATCACATGGGAATAAAAATCTTTGCACTATCAGTAATCACAAACAATGGACTAATAATTTCTGAAGACGGAAATAAGCATAATGAAGTTTTGAATATTGCCACTATTGCAGGACCTAAACTTGAAATTATCTTCAGTGAATTAATAGCATCAATTTAAAATGAATGGCCTTATTATACTGGCTTTAGCTCCTGTTTTAATAATTGCTTTTTATATATACTTCAGGGATAAATACGAAAAAGAACCCCTGTCAATTCTTCTTTTAGCTCTGTTATCCGGAGCATTTATCACTGTACCTGTAATCTTTGCTGAAAAGTTCTTTTCATTTATCGGGCCTGATACTCCGGGCTTAACAGAGTCAGCCTGGCATGCATTCATGGTTGCTTCGCTTTGTGAAGAAGGATTTAAACTTGCAGCCCTGTTTTTATTAATGTGGAAGAGCAAGGAATTCAATGAAAAGTTTGATGGTATAGTATATTCGTGCTTCATCTCATTAGGCTTTGCAGGAGTGGAAAATCTTCTTTATGTACTTCAATCAGGGTTTACTACAGGTCTTGCAAGAGCACTTACTGCTGTGCCTGCCCATGCTTTATTTGGAGTTACCATGGGCTACTTTTTTGCTTTTGCCAAATTCTATCCAAAAAAGAGAACCGGATATCTTTGGCTGTCTTTTATTGTCCCCTTCATCCTCCACGGTTTTTACGACTTTATCCTTATGTCCGGGATAAATTATCTGCTACTTATTTTCGTCCCTTTTATCATTTATATGTGGATTTCAGGTTTCTACAGAATGAAAACTTTAAACCTTTCTTCCATTTATAGAAATGACCTGGATATTGGAATTGATTTTAGTAAAGTTAATGAGTTTAAAAAGGGCAAAACTGATATGAGTTGAAATTACTTTTGATGGAAATCATTTAATTCCCCAAAATGTTTTTTATTATTTACAAAGAATTGCCATACTAT
>CAYXJA010000086.1:0-6791 GCA_964465425.1 uncultured Prolixibacteraceae bacterium
GGTAACAGTATAAAAACCGGCACTGTCGCCATCAATGTTGAAGCAATACCTAATGTTGTATATTTAAACGCAACCATTCCAAGTGAAACTCCAAGAAATGGTCCGAAAAATGAACCTATTAACAAGGCTTTTCTTGCCTTACTATCAGTAAAACCCTGAGGAACATTACCCCATTTTCTCATAATTGAGATCATAATAATAAAACCGATAATTCCTGTTATAACCCTTATTTGCGATGAAGCAAAAGGATCGTAATCTCCCATCCCAATTTTACTGAATACGGAGCCTACACCCTGTCCTATTGCACCTCCCAAAGCCAGCAGGATTCCTTTCAAAGGATATCGTAATTGTTTTTTACCGTTCTCTCTTTCTTTTTTCAGCACTACTGTTGAAACTCCACCTAAAACAAGTCCCATACCTAATAAATTCATTCCAGTAAATACTTCCCCCATCATTATCCAGGCTAGTAATGCTGAAATTGGCGGGGCAAGACTCATTACAAGCATTGAAATTTTAGAGCTGATATATTCGTATGATTTAAACAGGAAGAAATCACCTAATACAAAACCTATTAAGCCGGATAAACTTAAATATATCCATGATTTCAATGAAGCATCCAATGGCAGCCATTGATTAAGAAAAACTTTGCTGTATACCAGATAGAAGACAAAAGCAAATAGTAATCGAATCAGATTAACAGATAAGGAACCAATCCTTCTGGAAGCGTATTGAAAACTCATTGCTGTTGCTGTCCAACAAATTGCAGTCCCTAAACCGGCTATCTCACCATAGTAATCCATAATCAAATCAGATAAATAACAATTACATTTTTTCTTTTTCTGTTCTCATTTCAGTTTTACTGAGGGTTTCAAAACAAGAGGACTATGTTACTTTTTTAAACCCATTAAAAGCAATGCTCAGGCATAATCCTCTAAAACTTTATCATACGCAAGTAATTTTTTAAAATTCCTTGTGTACAAACATACTGATGATGCTTTTAAATAAAATGTTAAAAAAAGTTAATTATTCTTAATAATTCTTAAAATTAAAGATGTAACTTATATATGTAATTGATTAATAGCATTATAATCTAAATTCTTAATAAACAGATGCAATTTAACATTATGTCTAAATAATTAATCTGCAGAATTTAACAACAAATCTTTATATGTAAATATAAAAGATTTGCTTTCTTAAAAAAACTTAAATATCTGAATTGTGTAAAAAAATGACTTCATCCCTTCGGGTATAATTCGCATAATTGAGTTATATAATTTATCCTCAATATACTATTTCCTATTAATAAAAGGCCATTTTTTATTCGCCCACTGTATTAAAGCAACACCTCCTAAAATAAACGGAATACTTAATATCTGCCCCATATTAAGAAGCATACCCGCTTCAAAAGCTTCCTGGTCTTCTTTAATAAATTCAATCAAAAAACGGGCTGTAAATACCATTATAAAGAAAACTCCGGAAATTAATCCGGTTTTGGATTTAGCATCTGTTTTCCAGTACATCCTGTTTACAACAAAGAAAGTAATCAAATAGGCTAAAGCTTCATATATTTGAGTAGGGTGCTTTGGAATTGTCTCCCCGTTTCTTTCAAATATAAAACCCCAGGGCAAAGTTGTCTGCATACCATAAATCTCAGAATTCAAAAGATTGCCTGTCCTTATCAACATTGCAACAATTGCAGTTGGAATAACTACCCGGTCTATTGTCCAGAAAACATTTTTCTTTGTATAGAATTTTGCATGTATCAGTAATGCAATGAATATTCCAACCACACCACCATGACTGGCAAGTCCTCCGGCTCTTGTATTGAAAATTTCTAACAGATGTTCAGAATAATAATCCCAGGCATAAAAAAACACATGACCTAATCTCGCACCAACTATAGTACCCAGCACTATAAATATAAACAGGCTATCAAGCAATTTTACATTTTCCTTTTCATGCTTAAGGAATTTCTCAACCATTTGCAATCCAATAATAAAACCGATTGCAAACATTAATCCGTACCACCTGATGGAAATACCGAATATTTTAAACAGTTCCGGATTAAAATCCCAATGTATGTAGCTGATTAGATTATCCATAAAGTTTCAGAGTATTTTATTCACTTAATCCTGCACCATGACAGTTTTTGTATTTCTTTCCACTTCCACATGGACAAAGATCGTTTCTCCCAACCTTTTTCTCTGTTCTCACAGGTTGAACTTTCTGCTGCTGTTCATTAGTATTACTCCTCGATTCAATACCGCTTCTACCGGTCTGCATCCTGCTCATATCTGTCCTTTTCCTTTCAGCCGCTTCCCTTACTTCAGAGGGATCACTAATTGGTATGTGCCCTTTTGCCAATATAGATACAATCTTTTTATTGACTGTTGCTATCATTTCTTTAAACAAGTTGAACGATTCAAGCTTGTAAATCAACAATGGATCCTTTTGCTCGTATGCTGCATTCTGAACAGATTGCCTCAAATCATCCATTTCTCTTAGCTGCTCTTTCCACGCTTCATCTATCGTGTTAAGAATTACTTGCTTTTCAAAGGATTTAGCTACTTCCTTGCTGTTATTTTTATATGCTTTTTCAAGATTGGTTACTACCTGATATAAACGCTTTCCATCTGTAAATGGAACTACAATGTTTTTATACTGATGTGATTGATTTTCATATACGTTGCGAATAACCGGATTGGCTTGTTTTGCAATGTTTTCAATTTTCCGCGTATATGCATCAAGCACTTGCTTATATATTTGTTCAGATATTTCATTTGGACTTTTCTTCCTGAAATCGTCTTCATTAACAGAAGATTCAACTGAAGCCATTCGCATCAATTCGAAATTGAAGTCATTATAGTCGCCCCCGGCATGCTGATTAACAAGCTCTTCTATTGAATCATACATGTTATTCATGATGTCAACTTCCAACCTGTCACCAAATAAGGCATGACGCCTTCTTTTATATATTACTTCCCTCTGGGAATTCATAACATCGTCATATTCCAGAAGCCTCTTTCTTATACCAAAGTTGTTTTCTTCTACTTTCTTTTGAGCTCTTTCTATTGATTTTGAAATCATTGAATGCTGAATGACTTCTCCTTCCTTTAAACCAAGCTTATCCATAATACCGGTAATCCTCTCTGATCCGAACAATCTCATAAGATCATCTTCAAGAGAAACGAAGAACTGTGATGAACCCGGGTCTCCCTGCCTTCCGGCACGACCTCTCAACTGCCTGTCAACCCTTCGTGAATCATGTCTTTCTGAACCAATAATGGCAAGTCCACCGGCGTCTCTTACCTCAGGAGTCAATTTAATGTCAGTACCACGACCAGCCATGTTGGTTGCTATTGTAACTGCACCCCATTTACCGGCTTCGGCAACAATATCAGCTTCTCTCTGGTGCAACTTGGCATTAAGTACATTGTGCTTGATCCCCTTCATCTTAAGCATCCTGCTTAATAATTCAGAAATCTCTACTGATGTTGTTCCAACAAGAACAGGCCTTCCCTTTTTATTTAATGCTTCTATCTCCTGGATTATTGCATTGTATTTTTCTCTCTTGGTTTTATAAACAAGGTCTTCCCTGTCGTCTCTGACAATCGATTTATTTGTTGGAATTACAACTACGTCAAGTTTGTATATATCCCAGAATTCACCTGCTTCTGTTTCAGCAGTACCTGTCATACCCGACAGCTTATGATACATCCTGAAATAATTCTGCAATGTAATTGTTGCAAATGTTTGTGTAGCTGCTTCTACAACTACCCTTTCCTTTGCTTCAATAGCCTGATGAAGACCATCTGAATACCTTCTTCCTTCCATTATACGGCCGGTCTGCTCATCAACGATTTTTACCTTGCCATCAATAAGAACATATTCAACATCTTTTTCAAAAAGAGTGTAAGCTTTTAACAACTGATTGAGTGTATGAACCCTTTCTGATTTTACGCTGTAATTCTGAAGCAGAACATCCTTTTTCTCAATCTTTTCTTCAGGAGTAAGTGCTGTATTATTTTCAATTGTTGCAATCACTGATCCCATGTCAGGCAATACAAAGAATTCCGGATCGTCGGTATCTCCTGAAATCAGATCAATACCCTTATCTGTAAGTTCAATTGTATTATGTTGTTCTTCAATAATAAAATAAAGTGGATCAGTAACTATATGCATATTTTTGCTGTTATCCTGCATATATAAATTCTCAACTTTTTGCATTTGAGCTTTTATACCCTCTTCACTTAAGAATTTAATAAGCGCTGAACTTTTGGGTAATCCCTTATGTGCCCTGTATAATAACAACGCTCCGTCTTCTATGTCTTTCTTTGAAGCATTAGGATTTGACAGCAGCTTCTTGGAATCAGCCAATATCTGTGTTACCATTTTCTTCTGTTCAGCAACAAGCCTTTCTACCTTTGTACGGTAATCAGCAAATAACTCATCACCTGAAGCCTTCTTAACAGGCCCTGATATAATAAGTGGGGTACGGGCATCGTCAATAAGCACTGAGTCAACCTCGTCAACAATTGCATAATGATGCTTTCTCTGTACCAAATCTTCAGGATTGATTGCCATGTTATCACGCAGGTAATCAAAACCAAATTCGTTATTGGTACCAAAAGTGATATCACTATTATATGCATTACGCCTTTCTTCAGAATTCGGCTGATGCTTATCTATACAATCAACTGAAAGTCCATGGAACTGATAAATTGGCCCCATCCATTCAGAGTCACGTTTTGCCAGATAATCGTTTACTGTAACAACATGAACCCCTTTACCGGTGAGTGCATTTAAAAATACAGGAAGTGTTGCTACCAATGTTTTTCCTTCTCCGGTTGCCATTTCAGCAATATTTCCGTTGTGCAAAACTATACCACCAATCAACTGTACATCATAATGTACCATCTCCCATTTAATCTCGTTTCCTCCCGCAATCCATCTGTTGTGCCAGAAAGCCTTATCACCGGCTATCTCAACATTACTATATCTTGCAGCAAGGTCTCTGTCAAAATCATTGGCAGTAACTTCTACTTTATCATTATCATTAAACCTTTTGGCAGTTTCCTTAACGATGGAAAAAGCAGTTGGCAGAACATCATTTAGTACTTTCTCGAGCTTTTCGTCGATGATTTCTACCAATTTATCAATTCTGTCAAATATTGCTTCACTCTCTTCCAGATCAACCTCTTCAGCTTTTTCCCTAAGAGCTACTATTTCGTCTTCTTCTTCCTTTATATAATTTCTGATTTTTAATTTCAACAATGATGATTCATTACGTAATTCATCATTTGACAATCGGGTAATCCTTTCATATTCAGCCTTAATAGCTGCAACAATAGGTTGAATATCTTTAATATCCCTATCGGATTTTGTACCAAAAAGATTACTTAAAAATTTAGCAATGCCCATATCTTAATTTTTTTATATTCAAGTTATTTAAAATGAATTTTTAAAGTAACACAAAAGTAATGTAATTGTATAAGTAAGTAAAAAAAGATAAGCTAATTTGATAAAAATTTCATTTCACTATTCAACATAAACAAAGAAGCACAAAAATTATTAATCTTTTTGTGCTTCTTCATTCAGATTATTGAATGGTATATTATTACCAACTTAAAAATTTCTGTTGATATTGTTGTTCTCTTACTACCAGATCCCTGTTAATTTTAAACAAGAAAGTTATTTGATTGCCGCCAATTGCTGCTCCTGAATGAACCAGGTCATTCTCCAGATAAAAACTATGTGAATATGTAATTGTATAGTTTTTAAAATCCAATGCAAAATATGGCTGCAACAGTGTTATCGGAGAATACTCTCTTCTGTGGTTAATATTCAAACCTAACTGCCCTACAAACTGAATCTCTTTTCTAACTCCGGCAATGGTCTTTTTGAATGTTGATTCCAACATCAAATCAGCAAAGAATTCCATGCAATTTCTTTTTGTATAATACAATGCAGAAACAGTTGGAATAAAATAAACATCAAGTTGATCTGATGAATAGATGTCAAGGAATTTCAGCTTTGCATTTGCATAAATCTTCATTGGATACAAAGAATCATAAATGGAATATGCAATTGAATCATTTGGTTTATAATAATACAGAGATTCAAGCTTATTTTTTGTTTGAACCAGATTCATTGCACCTAAACCGGCATCCATATGAACTGTCTGATAAAGGGCAGCAACATCAGCTGTAAACATCCATGATCTGTAACTTGTATATTCCCCCAAAGCCGGATCATAAAATATTCCATTAGGATCCTCTTCACCAATGTCATTAGAAACTATATGCAAATCTTTAGCACTAACCCACATTCCCTGTAACCTTGGTGTTAAAGATAAAATAAGTTTCCTTGGATTTTTTCTTTTAAAATTCTGCTTTAAATCAAGGTGATAGCCGTATGTGAAACCAATATTTGTTTCCCTTTCAGGTCCGTACATATATTGATAAAACTGAAGACCAAAAGCAACATTTCCAAATTTCCTGAAGAACTCATTGATCTTTCCGTCCTTTTTAAAAACATAACCTTCTCCAACCCTTGAATGTATACTCAGAAAGTAAGTTTGAGGTGAAGAATTCGTCAATCCATAAAATCTTTGATCTCTTCCTACCAGAACTGAATAATAATTTTGAGTTCCCACATAAGAAGGATTTAACAGATAATCATCAAATATATGATAGTTATATTGAGCTGTTTGCTGTGCATTCATATTGAAAGCAAGAAAACAAAGTATTATAGCAGCTAAAATCTTTTTCATATCAATCAGTTTATCTCCC
>CAYXJA010000087.1:0-2554 GCA_964465425.1 uncultured Prolixibacteraceae bacterium
AAAATAAATATATCCAATGATTCAATTATTATCAAAAGAAGAGGAAATTCCTTATGATTTGTTATTGCTTGCAGATGAGACAATTGAGGCAATCAATAGATGTATTTTTCAGTCAGACATATATGTATTAAGAAGGAGTAATGAAATTATTGCTGTTTATGTTTTGATTGGTATTGATAATGAAACAGTTGAAATAAAATACATTGCTGTCAGGCAAGATTTTCAGGGGCAGGGTATTGGTCAGGAATTGCTTAAAGATGCTGTAGTCAGAGCTAAAGAAATGGGATTCAAAAAGATACTTATAGAAACAGCCGATGCAGGCATCAAACAATTATATATTTATCAAAAGGCCGGCTTTGTAGTATATGACAAAAAAACTAATTTTTTTCTTGAGAATTTCCCTGAGCCAATTTTTGAAGACGGTATGCAATTGAAAGATATGATAATGCTTAAAATGGAAATTGGATAATATTCAAATAAAACGTTTACATTTTTTAATTATATTTAGAAAAATAACTTTTTTACAATCAATCAATAAATATCTAAATATGAAAACGTTATTGACGTCCATATTGATTTTTGCTTCGTTATTTATTTTCGGACAAGGTAATTGGGGGAATTACAGTAATGATTTTATTAGCGATAGTAAATTAAAATCTTCATGCCTTAGTTATCAGAGACTGGACAGTATGGTTTATGAGGTATGGGACAGGCCAACCCAATCATGGATTTTTTCAGGAAGATATATTCATGAGTATGATTTAAATGGAAACCTGGGAATTCGGTATTCAGAAAGCGGGGGTAATTATATATCTTTTAGTAAAGAAGAATTTTATTATGATGTGTATGGTAATAACATTCAGACAATTGATTATAATTTGGACGTATCAACTGAAACCTGGAAAGCAAGATTGAAAAGGAATATTGAGTATGATCAGAATGGAAATTTAATAATAATGATTATTTCAGAGTGGGACATAGCTAAAGGGGAATGGGTTCCAATAGCAAAACTCGAATATTCATATAATGCCAATGGATTGGAAACGGAATATATGAGTTATGAATGGGAAAAATACAATAAGGAATGGAAAGTAACTAATAAATACGAATCAGATTATAATTCTAACGGATACCTTATTGAAACCAGAAGTTATGTTCTAAACTCCCAGACAGGAGAGTGGCTTTGTACATATAAAAGTGAAATGACCTATGACTCAGGAGGCAGAAATAAGGAATCAATTAATTACATGTTGAATGAGAATTCAAATGAATTAAAACTTTATAACAAGGATGAGAAAATTTACGATTCCAATGGAAACAATATTCAGACTATTCAATATTATTTCGGAGGTGATGAAGAATGGTTTTTATCATCTAAAAGAGAATGTTATTTTGATGATAAAGGGAATATTCTGAATGAAATCAATTATATATGGGGTGATTCTGAATGGGTATTTTTATATAGATACTTTTATTATTATTCTGAACAAAATGTATTAAATATTAATGATTTAAAAGAGGTTGATTTAAAAATATATCCTAATCCGGTATCTGATTATTTGAATATTGACGTATACGCAGAAAGAGGTGTAGCTTTTCTCGAACTTTACGACATAAACGGGTGTAAATTAATGGCCAGACAATTAAAAGGTAATGAAATTCTTGATTTGAGAAATATAGAAGGCGGAATTTATTTTTATGTTTTGACTTCAGGAAAATCAGTTAAAAAAGGGAAACTGTTGAAACGACGATAAGGACGAAACAGAACAAAATGCTAAGCATTATCAACAGGACGTAGTCCAAACAGAAATGCTAAGCATTTTTAACAAGGCGAAGCCTTATCCTTTCCAACATTTCCCCAAAACAATTTCTTTTTTCTAAAAAACATTGTATTTTAACAGTGTTTTAGAAAACAATCAGAAATATGATAAAATTCAACAGATTATTTCTACATAATCTGGGAGTTGAATTTTTTATTGTATTTTAGTATGAGTATTTCTTAGAAGGAAATTAAAATTATTCAGGAAATGGCAGATTCAATTGACCAATTAAGAGAAAGTTTTGTTGAAGAGACCCGTGACCTGATCAATGAGCTAGAGGACATATTATTATCAATCGAAAGCGATTCTGTCTCTCCGGAAATTATTGATCAGATTTTCAGAAGTGTTCATACGATCAAAGGTAGTGGTGGGATGCTGGGGTTTGAAAAAGTACTTGCAGTTACTCACGATCTTGAAGATATTTATGACAAGGTCAGGAGTAATGAGATGCATTATTCCGGTGAACTCAGGACAATATCGCTTGAGACGATCGATATTTTAAAATTATTACTATCAACTAAAGAACAGCTTGCAAAACCTGATCTTATTCGTTTTGAAGACTTGTGCAAAAAGATTCATTTATTTGATTCAGTTGCTGCAGACAAAAAAGAAGAAAAGATAAACGGGAATGGTTTTACTGAGAAGGTTAGTAAATCGTATGTTACTTATTTTATTGAATTTGAACCGGGAGAACATTTAAGTGACGAATTGTCACATCCAATATACCTGTTCAA
>CAYXJA010000087.1:2654-6772 GCA_964465425.1 uncultured Prolixibacteraceae bacterium
TTAAAGGAAATGGCTGATGTTTATTCTGAAGATATTGCAGCCGAAATTATCAAGGAAGAAGGAAGTAAAAAAGATAAGGTTATTGAAGAGGTTCAGGGGTCTGCATCAAATTCAATAAAAAGTATAAGAGTAGCTACTGAAAAGATAGATCAGCTGATGAATCTGGTTAGTGAAATGGTTACCCTTCAGGCAAGGTTAAACCTTATTGCTCACCAATCGGGTGATCCTGAGCTAATAGCGGTGGCAGAGAAGTATGGTAGTTTTTCAAAGCAACTGAGAGACAACGCATTTACAATATCGCTTGTTCCATTTGGGGTTACTATTACCAGATATAAGAGGATGGTGCATGATCTTGCAGCTCAGTTGAACAAACAAGTTGAATTTATAACAGAAGGAGAAGATACTGTTCTTGATAAAAAGATTATTGAGCAATTGTCGGATCCTATTATGCATATATTGCGTAATGCAATCGACCATGGTGTTGAATTGCCTGAGGACAGGGAGAGTAACGCTAAAAACCCAACTGGTAAGATTACCATGAAGATTTATCATCAGAGCAATAATGTAATTATAAAGATTATTGACGATGGTAAAGGGATGGATATTGACGAGCTTAGGAAGATTGGGATTAAGAAGAAATTATTGGCTAAGGATCAGGCATATACTGATGATGAAATTATGAATCTGATATTTCTTCCGGGATTTTCTTCTGCCAAGACAGTTTCAAATGTATCGGGCAGGGGAGTAGGATTAGATGTTGTTAAGAAGAATATTTCAGAAATCAGGGGATCGATAAGCATATCAACTGAACAAGGAAAGGGGAGTGTTTTTACAATCAAACTTCCACTAACACTTTCAATAATTGATGGTTTGCAGGTAAAGATTGACGATAGGGATTTTATTATTCCATTATTCCAGGTAACAAAGATATACACGATCGACAACTTTCAGGAAGAAAAGAAGCTCAATCAGTTCATTATTCTTGATGGAGAACAGGTTCCTTATTTCAATTTAAGGAAAGACTTTGAACTTGGAGGCACTCCACCTGAGAGGCAGGAAATTGTTCTTGCAGGGTTTGAAAAAGAAAAAGTTGCCTTAATAGTAGACTACGTTGTTGGTGAAAACCAGACAGTTTTAAAATCCTTAGGAAGTCATTTTAAGAATCAGGATTTCATTTCGGGGGGTACCATTTTAGGTGACGGTTCGGTAGCCCTTGTTTTAGATGTAAATAAGATAGTAACAGAGTTTTCAAAGAAATAAAATTGATATAAGATGAGTGAAGCATTTAATACATATCTGACTTTTTCCCTGGGCACAGAAAATTTTGCCATTAATGTGGAACATGTAGAGAAGATACTCGAATTTCAACCGGTAACAGAAGTTCCTAAGTCTCCAGAGTATATGCTTGGAGTTTTCAATCTAAGAGGGGAAGTTATTCCTCTGGTTGATACAAGAATTAAATTTGGTATGTCGAAAACCGAAGTGACAAGCTCGACTTGTATATTGGTTATCAATATTGATAATGATGGAGATAAGCTCAAGCTTGGTGCAATGGTTGACAATGTCAATGAAGTGATTAACTATGGAGATAATAATCTTATATCTTTACCTACTGTAGGAAAGAAGAACAAAGCTGAATTTTTAAAGGGGGTTTTGAAAGTGAACGACAAGTTTATATTGCTTGTTGACGCCGACAAAATATTCTCAGTCGATGAAATTATCGAATTAAGAGTTGAAAATTTTGACCTTGAGGGGAAATAAAAAAACTTGCAGGAAAAGATTAGGAGACATATCAAATGATAGAATTTTTTAAAAACCTTAAGATATCTGCCAAACTGATATTATCAGCGGTAGTATTTGTTATTGCCTTTGCTTTATTGGCTCAAATTGCTGTAAATGGTATCAGTAAAATTAACAGTACAAATGTTGCTATTCATAACCAACAGATATTTCTCAATGGCGCCACTAATAAATTAATCAATGCCTCAGGAATGTTATCAGTTGAGATTTCCGGTTTTCTGGCCGGAACTTCTGATGCAGGAGCTGTAAAAGTAAAGGCGTCTGAACTAAAGAAGCTAACCGAGGAGGTAGTATCAGGATCTTCAGCTTCAGAAATTGATGATGAACTGAAAAATGAATTCAGGAGTCTCGGCATTTTAGCAAATGAATTGTTTGTCAACTCTCAGGATATCAGTTTGCAGACGGATGAAAATATTGTTTTAAACGGAAAGATAGCTTCAGTAATATCTTCAATGAAGAAATTCAATACAAAATTTTCAGATTTGATGCTTCTTCAAAACAAGATTTCTTCTGATAATGCTGGAATTATTGGAAATGTGAAGAAGCAGATGGTTTCACGGACAATATTCTGGATGACAATTTTGTTTTTAGTAGCTGCCTTTTTATTCGCATTGACTATCAGAAATATAAGGATATCAATTCAAAAGACACTGAAATTTACTGAAGAGCTTGCAGATGGAGATCTGACTTCGCGGAGTGTAATACATACTCGCGATGAGATAGGTATGATAAATGAATCTCTTGAAAGGCTAAGGGAAAAGTTTAAGGAAGTATTGAATTCCTTGAAAGATGTGTCACAAAGTATAGAAGTAGCCAGCAACGAATTCAGGTCAGGATCTGAAGTAATTTCTGAGGGTGCAAATCATCAGGCGGCAGCATCAGCTGAAATTTCTTCTACTATTGAAGAAATTTCATCAATGTTGAGGCAGCTTTCTGTTGATGCAAAAGAAACAGACAGGATTGCCAATAAAGCCTACAATGGGATTCAGCAGGGAGCTGAAAGTGTTGATAATGCATTAACCACAATAGAGGAGATTGCAGCAAAGAATTCTGCAATCAGTGAAATATCATATCAGACGAAGATATTATCAATAAATGCATCAGTTGAAGCAGCAAGGGCTGCAGAATATGGAAAAGGATTTGCAGTTGTAGCAGAAGAGGTAAAGAAACTCGCTGAAAGTAGTCAGCAATCAGCTTCAGATATTAAAAAAGTATCGAAGAAGGGGGTTCAGATAACAAGAAATTCTGCAATTGAATTGAGGAGTCTTGTTCAGGAATTTCAAAAAACATCAGAACTGATAAACAAGATTGCAATGGCGGGAGAGGAACATGTAATTTCGCTTGATCAGATTATTAGTACAATACATGAATTGAACAACACTATTCAGCAAAATGCATCTTCATCAGAAGAACTGACTGCCAGTTCCGAAGAACTTGTTCGTCTTGCAGAGACACTGAACACTACTATTTCTTTCTTCAAACTTGATGAATATATTGAAAAGACTTATGATGAATTATCACAAGATGAAACAAAAGACAAGGATGAAGTAGCAGTAGAAGAAGAAAATATTTACAGCAGTCAACTATTTGCAGCTTTTACAAGTCAGCCTGAAAAACCTGTTGCACAAAGGGAATATTTTAACTTTGTAAATGAGGAGGAAGAAAAGCATATAGAAGAAAAACCTGAAGAAAATATTTCATTTGAAAATGAAAAAGTATTTGAAGAAAGAATAATTGACATTACTGAACCTGAGGCAGAAGATAAAAAGGAGATGACAGAAGAGCAGGAGCCGGTAAGGAAAAGTGTAAAGAGAGCGTCAAAGATAACTGATCCTCAGGAAACAAAAGGGCATAAGAAAGGTGTTAGGATAAACCTTACCGATAATGATGATCTTGATAGTCAATTTGAAAAAATGAAATAGAAAACAATCTTATGGTTCCGCATGAAATGACTAATATTTACAGTCAGCAGTTAACTGAAGCTGAATTTAAACGCATTCAGATTTTTATGCTTGAGAATCTGGGCATTAAACTTAGCCCGATTAAGATTGTTATGGTCAATTCCAGATTGATAAAGAGACTCAGAAATACGGGCATTTCAAATTTCAAAGATTATCTTGATTACGCATTTTCACCTGAAGGGAAAAAGAGTGGTGAATTTGAATGTATGATAGATGAGCTTACAACTCATAAAACTGAATTTTTCAGGGAAAATGATCATTTTAATTTTTTAAGAGACAATGTGCTTTCTAAATACTCAGGAGACAGGTATTCAGGGTTTAAAATTTGGAGTGCAGGATGTTCTACAGGTGAAGAGC
>CAYXJA010000088.1:0-3527 GCA_964465425.1 uncultured Prolixibacteraceae bacterium
ATTATGAAATAAGGAATGTTGCCTCGTTAAGAGGCTTTTTTATTTTCCGGAAAATTCGTTTCTTTCTTCAAAATTTCACAACTTCTTTTTATGATACTCTTTCCAAATTGTAAAATAAATATTGGATTAAACATTTTAAGAAAAAGATCAGATAACTTTCATGATCTTGAAACTGTATTTTTCCCTTTAAGTTTATGTGATATTTTAGAAATCAATTATTCTGTTTCTTTTAAATTTTCTACGACCGGAATACAAATTCCTGATTCAGGTGACAATATTATTGTAAAGGCTTATAAACTTTTACAAATGGAATATAATTTACCTCCGGTTAGTATTCATTTACATAAAGTAATTCCTATTGGGGCAGGATTAGGAGGAGGTTCCTCTGATGCAGCCTATACATTATTAGGATTGAATAAGTTATTTGAACTCGGACTTGAGCAGAAAGAACTACTTAATTATTCATTAAAGCTTGGGAGCGATTGCCCTTTTTTTATTTTGAATAATCCTTGTTTTGCTGAGGGCAGGGGAGAACTTTTATCTGAGATTGACTTAAGCCTTCAGGGATTAAAAATTGTTTTAATAAAACCTGATTGTGAAGTTTCTACTGCTCAGGCTTATTCAGGTATTATACCAAAGCTTCCTGAAAATACTTTAAGAGATCTTATCGGTTTACCTGTTGAAGAATGGAAAGATAAAATTTCAAATGACTTTGAAGAGAATATATTTTTAAAATTTCCTGTTATTAAAGATATTAAAGATAAGCTTTATGCTTCCGGAGCAGTTTATGCTTCAATGTCAGGAAGCGGTTCATCTGTATTTGGACTTTTTAAAGATATTCCTGATAGTTTTGATTTACATTTTCCCAATTGTTTTTATTGGGATAGTTCAAATAAATAAAAAAGCCGGATTAACCGGCTTTTTTTATGCTAATTCTATCATTAGAAATGATCTCGGTAGTTTATCTTCAGGCTTTACATGAATTGATTTAATCTTGCCATCAAAGGGCATTGTAATCAAGTTCTGCATTTTCATTGCCTCAAGGATTAATATTGTTTCTCCCTTCTTAACACTTTGACCTTTCTTTACAAGAACGTCAATGACTGTTCCGGGAATTACATTATGAATCTTTCTTGGATCATGTCCTGTCCAAACTTTCCTGTTTTCAAATTTCTTTGTTATTTCAGTAGTGAATTTTCCGCTGCTGATAAGCAATTCAGAGTATTCACCCATGTTATCTTCTTCTTTATAATCCATAGTTAATTCTATTAAAACGGTGGAATACCATGTTTCTTGGCTGGCATTGAAACACTCTTATTTGCAGATACGCTTAACGCATGTAAAAGCATTGAGCGGGTTTCCGATGGTTCGATAACCTGATCAACATAACCTCTTGCTGCTGCTACAAACGGATTAGCAAATTTCTGCTTGTATTCTTCTATCTTTTGTTTACGCATTGCTTCAGGATCTTCAGCTTCCATTATTTCTTTTCTGAAAACAATGTTGGCAGCTCCTTCAGGACCCATAACTGCTATTTCTGCGGTTGGCCATGCAAACACAAAGTCAGCTCTTAAATGGCGAGAATTCATTGCTATGTAACCTCCACCATAAGCTTTTCTTATGATTACAGTTATTTTTGCTACAGTAGCTTCACTATAAGCATAAAGTATTTTTGCTCCGTGACGAATTACTCCCATGTGTTCCTGATCTACACCGGGCAGGTAACCGGGCATATCTTCAAGTGTAATAATAGGGATATTGAATGCATCGCAATACCTTATAAACCTGGCAGCCTTGTCTGAACTATCGCAGTCAAGCACTCCTGCCAATACTTTTGGCTGATTGGCTACAAAACCACAAGTTTCTCCATTCATCCTACCAAAACCAATAACAATGTTAGGAGCATATAATTCCATTATTTCAAAGAATTCTGACCCGTCAGTTATTGATTTTATAATATCCTTAATATCATAAGGGAATTTAGGATTGCTTGGAACTATATTCTCAATATTATATTTCTTAAGTGGTTCTCTTGGTGCAATCTTAACTGCTTTTTCCATATTGTTCCTTGGAATATATGAGATAAGCGTTTTAATCTGTTTAAAACATTCGGCTTCACTGATTGCATAGAAATGTGCATTTCCTGCAATTTCACAATGAACCCTTGCACCTCCAAGGTCTTCCATCGAAATGTCTTCCCCTAAAACTGTCTTGATTACATTAGGACCAGTTATGAACATTTTCGATATGTTCTCAACTACGAATACAAAGTCAGTAAGTGCAGGTGAATAAACAGCACCTCCGGCACAAGGCCCGAGTATTACTGAAATCTGAGGTATAACTCCCGATGCAAGTGTGTTCCTGAAGAAAATTTCACCATATCCTGCAAGAGAATTTACTCCCTCCTGAATACGTGCTCCTCCTGAATCGTTTATTCCTATTAACGGAACCCTCATCTTTAATGAGTGATCCATAATTTTAGTAATTTTTTGTGCGTGCATCAGCCCAAGTGAGCCTCCGGCTACAGTGAAGTCCTGTGCATATATACAAACGGGTGAACCGTCAATAGTTCCGGTGCCTGTTATTACTCCGTCTCCATGAAGGACTTTCTTTTCCATATCAAAATCCCTTGCAAGATGTTCGACGAAAAGATCGTATTCATGAAATGAGTTTTCATCAAGGATGGCCATAATTCGCTCACGGGCATAAAGCTTACCCATAGCAACCTGTTTTTCAATGGCTTCATCACCACCACCTTTTTGAACCTCAATCTTTCTTTTTCTAAGATCCTGGATGTTTCTTTTTAGTGACATAAAGATTTAATTTTATAAAACCTGTTAACTAATTAAAGAAATCCGTCCGGATCAGGTATAATTTGCGGGGTCAAAAATAAAAACTTTACAGCCTTAGCCTTAAAAAAGCTTGTTTTTCACAAAGAATGGCCTTAAAAATTATTTACAATGAAAGTTAATTGACAGATAATTAGGAGCATGCATAAAACATGTTGTATAGCATGTATTCTACTTTGAGGCCCATTTGTACAAAAAGTAAGCAATGACTGCATAGACCATATTTGGTATCCACATAGCTAAAAGCGGTGAAGCTGAACCACTAAGTGCAAAGATTTTGGCAACATGCAGGAACATTAAATAGGCAAAACTTAATGCGATTCCAAAACCCAGGTGAAGCCCAATGCCTCCCCTGATTTTTCTTGAAGCCAATGAAGCTCCGATTATTGTTAAGATAAATGATGAAAACGGACTGGAAGCCCGGCGATGCCTTTCAACTTCATATTGCTCTATGGCATCAACTCCTCTGAGCTTAAGCTGATCAATGAATTTAAGTAATTCTGTATATGACATAGTTTCTACGTCATCTTCTTTTGTTACAAAGTCTTCGGGTAACATAGCCAGTGTAGTGTCTATCCTCGAACCTGAAGTTATTTTTTCTTCATATCCGCTAATATCTCTGATTACATAATTACTTATTGTCCAGATCTTTTTTTCACGATCCCACCTTATAAAATC
>CAYXJA010000088.1:3627-6747 GCA_964465425.1 uncultured Prolixibacteraceae bacterium
GAGAAAACAAATATTACAAATGCTGAAATCAAATAGGGGACAAGCAATCTTTTAAAACTTATTCCACTGCTTAATAATGCTATTATTTCAGAGTTGAAAGCCATTTTCGATGTGAAGAATATCACTGAAATGAAAAGAAATAATCCGCTGTACAGATTTGCAAAATATGGTATGAAATTGAGGTAATAATCAAATATTATTGCTTTTATAGGAGCTTCATTCTGGATAAATTCATCTATCTTTTCACTTAGGTCAAACACTATGCTGATTAATATTATCAGCGAAAGAGCATAAAAGAATGTTCCTAAGAATTTTCTTATGATATATGAATCAAACTTTTTAAATATGTGCAAATTCCAACTCAATATTATATGCGATTATTTTATTTCTATTAAAGTCTGGTTTTTAATCTTTTAATTATATCATCTTTCCAACTCCTGTAATTGTCAGCAAGTATTTGATTCCTTGCCTCTTCTACCAGCCAAAGGTAAAAAGCCAGATTATGAATACTTGCAATCTGAGCTCCCAGCATTTCTTTAGATATTACAAGATGACGGAGATATGCCCTGCTGTAAGCATGGTCTACGTATGAAGTACCATCCGGATCAACAGGAGTAAAATCGTTTTCCCATTTCTTATTCCTGATATTGATTATTCCTTTTTGGGTAAAAAGCATACCGTTTCTTCCGTTTCTGGTTGGCATTACACAATCAAACATATCAACCCCTCTGTCAATTGCTTCCAGTATGTTAACAGGTGTACCGACTCCCATTAAATAACGGGGTTTCTCTTCAGGTAGTATTTCATTAACTACTTCTATCATTGAATACATTACCTTTTCTTCTTCTCCTACAGCCAGACCACCTATAGCATATCCTTCACAATCATATTTCTGAACTGATTCAGCCGCGTTTCTTCTTAAATCGGGATAAACACATCCCTGAACTATCGGGAAAAGATATTGCTCATGGCCATACTTCGGAGAAGAAATATTAAACTGATTTATACACCTGTCAAGCCACCTTTGCGTTAATTCCAACGATTTCTTAGCGTAGTTGTAATCAGAATCTCCGGGAGTACACTCATCAAAAGCCATGATGATGTCTGCTCCTATTGATCTTTGTATATCAATTGAATTTTCCGGTGTAAATATATGATATGAACCATCGATATGAGACCTGAATTTTACTCCTTCCTCAGTTAGTTTTCTGATATCTCCAAGTGAAAAAACCTGAAATCCTCCACTATCAGTAAGTATAGGCTTGTTCCACCCGTTAAACTTATGCAAACCACCTGCTTCCTCTATAATTTCCATTCCGGGCCTCAGGTAAAGATGATAAGTATTTCCTAAGATTATCTGTGCTTTTATATCTTCATCCAACTCCTTTACGTGAACGCCCTTTACTGATCCTGCCGTTCCGACAGGCATGAAAATCGGCGTTTTTATTTCACCATGACCCGTTGAAAGGATACCTGCCCTTGCTTTGCTGTCTTTTGCTGTATGTTGAAGATTAAAACTCATACTTTATTTATAATCTGCACAAAATTATAAATCGGATTGTATAAAGTACCTTAAACTTTAAACTTTCCTTTATTTATTTTGTATATTAGTTGAGTTACATAAGGAAACTACTGATTACAATGGCCGAAGAAAGAAACGAACATTCTGAGAGTGCAAAGGATGACTATGCACTTATTAACGAAGCCCTGAAAGGTGATCAGAAAGCTTTTGCCCGTCTTATGATGAAATATAAGGATTCAATTTATTATATGCTTCTTAAGATGGTAAAGAATAAAAGTGATGCTGAAGACCTTACGCTTGAAGCTTTCGGAAAGGCTTTTGCTAATCTTGGTTTTTATTCTCCCGATTATGCATTCAGTACCTGGCTTTATCGTATAGCTACCAATAATTGCATTGATTTTTTAAGGAAACAAAAGGGTGTTCATTTCTCATTAGATCAGAACCTTGAACAGGAGCTTGAAGGAAATGGCTTCAGACTAAAATCTAACATTCTGAATCCTGAGGAAAGGCTCATTCAAAAGCAAAGAGGCTGGAACCTTCAGAATTATATCAATAAACTGAAACCACGTTACCGCAATTTAATTGATTTAAGATATTTTAAAGAATTATCATACGAGGAAATTGCAAAAGAATTAGATTTGCCACTTGGAACTGTAAAAGTCCAATTGTTCAGAGCCAGAAATATGCTCTATTCATTGATAAAGGAAGAAGAAAACGATTAGTAAACGTGGATATAATTTTAAAATACTTTAGTAATCTTACTGAAGACCAGAAAGAAAAATTTTCTGCATTAAAAGACCTTTATACCGACTGGAATTCAAAGATTAATGTCATTTCCCGAAAAGATATTGATGAACTTTATACCAGGCATGTTTTACATTCCCTTTCAATTGCCAGGTTCATAAACTTTACACCTGAATCTAACATTATTGATGTAGGATGTGGAGGAGGGTTTCCCGGAATACCACTTGCAATATTGTTTCCTCAGGTAAAGTTTACCCTTGTAGATTCAATAGGTAAAAAGATTAATGTTGTCAATAATGTTATTTCTGCGCTTGGAATAACTAATGCTAAAGGAATAAACGGCAGAGCAGAAAACATGACTGACAGGTATGATTTTATTATCAGCCGGGCTGTAACAGCATTTCCTGATTTTGTAGATCTTACGGGTAAGCTTATTTCTAAAAAACAAAGAAACGCTATTCCAAATGGGATTATTTATCTTAAAGGAGGAGATTTTGCTGACGAAATCAAAAGGTTTCAAAAAGTAATAGAAGTGTATGATATCATACGATATTTTGATGAGTCATTTTTTGAAACTAAAAAAATAATTTACCTGCCTTTATAATTTCTATCTACCTATAAAGTTTCTGGTTTTTTATATTGAAAACGGTGTAACTTATATAAGCCTTAACCATACTTCAACCGTACCTCATTCGTACCTCATTCGACTGGGGTCGGTTCAGGTGGTTCTTTGGTGGTACTTTGGTATGAATGAGGTATTGCCGGGGTACTTAATAATTAGATTTGTAAATTTCAGGAATAATTCAATAATTGTTAGAAAAAGAAAAAAAATTGTTGAAAAATTTTTAACACTG
>CAYXJA010000089.1:0-6696 GCA_964465425.1 uncultured Prolixibacteraceae bacterium
TTTGAAGAGAGATACAGAAATCTTATCACCTCAACAAAAGAAGCATTGCCTGATACAAGTATTGTCATTTGCGAGCCATTTATCTGGCCTTTAAGCTGGGTAAAAGATGAATTTGATATCTGGAAAAGGGAAATGGAAAAATGTCAGAAAATAGTCAGAAAACTTGCCGAAGAATATAATACAGTATTTATTGAGTTACAAGAACCTTTTAACATGGCATGTAAAAAAGCACCAATGGAATATTGGATATGGGATGGAATACATCCAAAGCCTGCAGGGCATGAACTCATTGCAAGAGAATGGATAAGAAAAACTGAACATTTGTTTTAAAAAATAAATTATGCCCTACCCCATTCAAATATATAAAAGGTCAAACTTCCGGTATGCAATTTCATTTTTTATAATCATCATATCAATATTAATTTCTGAAGGCAGGATAGCTTCAGCATCTGATTCAATAGTTTCAAGGAAAGAACTAATAATAAGGGGTGGATATCAGTACGGCAAAGTGTTTGGATTGTATAATACAACACTTTACAATACAAATGCATCTTTCGACATCAACAGTATGCAGGCATTTTCAGCCGAAGTATTATGGCAAACCAAAGGCTACAACTCATGGGAACACAATTACAATTTTCCTTCATTCGGAATAGGCATCTGGACAGCAAATTTTTATGAATCTCCAATATTAGGCAATCCCATTGCAATATACGGGGTTTTCAACGCTCCGTTTATCAGAGGGAAAAGGTGGAAATGGAATTATGAAGTTCAACTGGGATTAGCATTCAACTGGGATGAATTCCATCCTTATACTAACAGAGATAATATTGCTATTGGACACGACTTGAGCGGATATGTTGAAATTGGAAGCGGATTGGAATACAGTATCTCAGATCACTTATCATTTGAACTAGGTTTATACATTAATCATTTTTCAAACGGATCCATGAAATTGCCCAATCTGGGAATAAACAGTGCTTCACCTAAATTTTCTGTCCGCTATACACCGGGCAAAACTGCTTTTCAAGAAATTCCTGTAATAGAAGTTAAAAAAGAATCAAAATACGAAATACAGTTTCAAGCTTATGGAGGGGCAAGAAACATTATATACACAGGAAACGACATAGACTCAGTTACTAAATACAAAGGTGTTTATTATCCTGTCGCCGGAGTATCAAGTCTTTTCAACAGAAAGCTTGGTGAAATATCAAAAATAGGCTTGGGATTATGTTTCGGTTATATAGGTTTTGCCAACCATAATGTAATCAGTCAAGGAAATACATTGTATAAAGAAAATGCAACTTTAAAGAATGGATTTGAATTAAGTTTATATCCTTCATACGAACTTGTAATCGATCGTTTATCCTGTCTGATACAAATAGGAGGCTATTTATACAGAAAAGATTACGAAAATAATCTGCCTGCAATTTTTCAACGAGCAGGAATCAAATATCAGTTTAACGACAATCTTTTTGCCGGAATAGGGATTAGGATATCCAAATTCAACAGGCTTGAATATATTGAATGGAATTTAGGATACAGGTTGAATCTGTAATTTACTATCTTTACATAAAAAATACCTCTGAAAAATGAAACAATATACTCACGCATGGATAGCCATGATGGCTATAAAGAGGCTTCATAAAGCAGAAATTCCTGTAAGTGAAAAAAAAGATGCTGCATCATTGGTTTCATGGTTTAACAATCATCGTGATTCAGTTATTAAAGGATCATGGTATCCCGATGCCATTATAAAAGATATGGCTACAAGCCATGTCCTGAAGTACAAGCCCGGAGAAAAATACACTCCTGATAGTTTTAAGAAACTTCCTACAAATTATTATCTCTACAAAACCGGTAAAGAGTGTTCACTTTATAAAAAATCATACTCTATAGAAAGCGGTAATCTTGCTGACAGGTGTGAGGCCCTTGCCCACAGTGTGGTTGATAATTTAAAGATGCAGGAAAGTGAAGATAAAGGTTCACCTGTAAGCCCCACAGGAAATCATATAGCTACAATATTTTTCATGTTAAGTCATTATATTGCAGATGCACACATGCCATTACATTGCGATTCGAGGCAGTTTTCCGAAGGCAAAAACATACATGCGGAAATAGAAAAGAAGTGGGATGACAAGATTCGCAAATGCTATTCAATAGATTTTTCAAATGAGCGATTCTTTTATGATAAAGATGGCTACCCTTTCAAAACAGAATCAGATCCTGTTATTGACTTTATAGAGGAAGAAATTCAAAGCAGAAGTTTTTCATCTTCATACGGAGCCGGCAACGATAACACCTGGGATTTCATGTCTTCTCTGACACAATATTCATATCTCACTTCATATTTGATGATTCCACAGGAATACGATGAGAACAACTTAACTTGGGAAGTATTCAATAATCTTCAGACAGGGCATACATTTGATGAATACAGCAAGTTTATACTCACCGACGCAATAGATTCAGTTTCCAGAATCTGGCTCAGAGTCTGGAAAAGATATACAAAGTGGGAAAAAGCTAAAGAGGCCTGATACAGACCATGTCCCCTTTTTCAACAGTCTTTACCCCAATAGGGATTTCCATCAGAGCATTTGCCCTTGAAATAGCATGAATATGACCTGAACTGTTATAAGGAATCAATTTTGCTTTACCTGTATCTGAAATGAGTACCGGAAGGAATTCCAGTCGGTCAGAATTTTTCCTTTCAAAATCATCAATGAAAATGACTTTGTACTTTTTCAATTCCTTATGGTGTCCCATTAAATTGTACAATAGTGTTTTGCCAAGCAACTCCATTTGAACAAACGATGCAACCGGACTTCCCGGAAAACCAAGAATATATTTATTGTCTCTTACTGCTAAAATTGTATGACGACCGGGTTTAATATCAATTGAAGTAATACTAATCTCAAATCCCATCTCAAGAACAGTTTGAGGAATAAGGTCATAATCTCCAATCGATACCCCGCCTGATATAAAAACAACATCGTTTGACTCAAGTGCTTCTTCAATGCTTTTCTGAATAAGCTCCTTATTATCCGAAACAATACCCTGATAAGATGCATTAATTCCAATACCTGAAAGCTGGGCAAGCATTTGCAAACCGTTTATATTTCGTATTTGCCCCCCAACCGGAACGTTGTCATGCTCAATAAGCTCAGTACCTGTTGAGATAACTGATACACCAGGCATGGAATATACTTTAATTTTATCTTTACCGACACTTGCCAGAACAGCAATGTCCTGAGGCCTTATAAGGGTTCCTTCTTTAAGTACTGTCTCCCCCTTCATTACGTCTTCACCTATTAAACAAACATTTGAGTCAGTATGATCAGAAGTAAAAAGAATAGAACCATCAGGTTGCGTTTCATTTTTTTCAATAATAATCACAGTATCTGCACCCTCAGGAACAGGAGCACCTGTCATGATTCTGGCACATTCACCTTCTCCAATAATAAAAGAAGACACTTTACCTGCAGGAATTTCATCAACAACTTTAAATGGCCCAGGAAGATCAACTCTACGGCAAGCAAAACCATCCATCTTAGCCTTGTTAAAAGGAGGAATATTGATATCTGAAAAAATATCTTCAGCAAGTATTCTGTTCAATGATTCAGATACTGAAATTAATTCAATACCTATTGGTCTGGATTGGGTGCGGATAATTTTAAGTGCATTATGTAACTGAGTCATAATCTTTGCATTAAAATTTTAAAAAGATAAAATATTCATATTCAAGTGTCAGATTGTGAAAATACACAAAAATAATTATCAGCAGCCACCTGAAGCTTTCTTTTTCTTATCTTTTTTCTGAACCGGTAATGCAGGTTTTTGTCCTTCTCCCGAAACATTTACTGAAGAAACAGATTCTCCCCCTAATGCCCGACTTGCTCCCATTCGGAAATCATATTTGGCAAACTCATCATCAGGACTTGTCTGAGAAGGTGCCTGAGGATTAAGAATTGTTTCTGCCCAATAATTTAATCCACCCATAAGAACATAATTATTTAAATAACCAAGCTGACGGGTAATCATCCAGGCTTCATTTGACTGAGTATTACCATTGGAATAAAAGACATTCATTTTAACATCCTGATTTAAAATTTCAGTCCAATCTTCTGAAAGCAGATCTGAAATCGGAATATTGATTGCGTCAGGCAAGTGGAATTTATTAAATTCATCAGAGCTCCTGACATCAATCAATCTTAGTGAAGGGTCTTTTTGAACAACCATATCTGCAATCTGGTCAGCTGTGACAAATTGAATGCCTTCTTTAACTTCATTTAGAAGTTGCTCTGCAGTTAGTTCATACTGTTTGGTAGTATTCGCAGGAACAGCTGCAATAATTGCTGCCAGTGGGATAAATATCGATGCAAGAATTACTCGTACATTCATAATCAAAGATTTAATCGTTAATATTCTTCTCGTGGAAATCTTTTTTCTGCCCATTCAGCTACCCAGAACATTGCAAAAGCAATAATTGCAAGTAAAAATGCAAAAACGCCCTTTGAAACTCCCAGAATTTGATCCATAGTAAGATCACCTTTATAATTTGCCATGTAAATATTTTCCCAAAGTGAATAACCTTCAGTAAAAATAAGTACACCAATAAATAAGCCTATTATAAAAGAAAGAGCATCAAGCTTTCCGATAGAAACAGCACAAAAAGCAGTACCGGGGCAAAAACCACCGGTTATAAAGCCCAGTCCCATAACAATTCCACCTGTTATAGCTGAAGTCATATATGTAGGATGAATATAAACAGCGCTCAGGTCAATCCATTTAAAAAGGCTGAAGAAAAGAAGTCCCAGCATTGCAGTAAGTGCTGCCGTAAAAAATACCTTCAGTACTGTAGTATCATAACCATAAAACATTCCCGCAAGTTTCCTTGAAGAAGAGAACCCGCTTTTCTCGAGTACAAATCCAAAGCCAATACCAATGATAAAAGCAAGCAACAGGTTTGTAGACTGCGAAATGTGATCAAAAACAACTAATGGTCCCATATTTATTTCCTCCCTTAAATCCAGTTTTTTCTAAAAAAGTATGCAAAAGCAAAGGCAGTTCCAAAAATGGCAGCCATTGTTACAAAGCCACCAACAGATAATTCTGCCATTCCGGTAAGGGCTGCACCACTTGTACACCCCCTTGCAAGCTGAGCTCCGAATCCAAACAAAACTCCCCCAATCAATGCAAAAATCAATCTTCTCTTACTTGTGATCTTTGGACTGTGCTCAACCTTAAATTTAAGTCGTCCCGATAATAATCCGGATATAAATCCTCCAACAAGAACACCAATCATTTCCAATACAAGCCAGTTTTTCAATGGCCCGCCTTCATTACTTTCTTTAGACTTCACATAATACGGAGCGGTCTCAGCATAAGAAGGTGCAATCGTTTCCACTCCGGCCATTGTTACGCTTTTTATTGCTCCGCTGGCCCCTAATCCTCTTCCTGAAATAAAAAAAGCAGCCAGTAACACTAACCCTAAAAACACACCTCCCAGATATGGGTTGAGATATTTTTTACTTTTATCAATTTTGTCCATTATATCAATATGTTAGTAATGTTATTATTAATAAAGCCATCTGCTTAACTGACCGGCATGGATCATTATAAACCTGAGGATTAATCCTCCGGAAAGAACTAATATAGGAGCAACTATATAAGGAACTTTATATTTTCTTAATTCTAAAACTTCAAGCAAGGCCGGTATCACCAAACCTAATCCAACAACAAAAATCCAGAATGAAGCGGTAAATTCACCTCCCAGGAAAAGGCGTGAAGCTTCAATCTGAACCTGAGTACTTGCCCTGAATCCCATCAGCATATGAACTATCAGAAATAATTCAACCGCAATAAGAATAATGTCAATTTTTGCAAAAGTCAGTCTTTCAGAATGAGATTTTGAAAGCAGGACAATAGTAGCAGCTCCCGTTGAAAGTCCGGAAGTAAGAAACAAAGGTCCCAGTATTGAAGTATTCCATAACGGCCGGGCGTTAAATGCCGACAATAAAATTCCGGTATAAATGCCAAGAATAACCGAAGATATAACCATTATCCACGCTAAAACCATTTTATATTTATTGAAAAAAATCTCTATCTCGAACAGGATTTTAAACTTCCAGTCCCACGCCGGAAAAATAGATTTTATATGAAGGGCTGCCCAGACAATTGAAAGCGGAGTGACCAGCATAAGCACCCATGCTCCCCAACTCATCGGAGATTCAAATTTAATTGTAGTATACAGTTGCCAGAAAAACAGTTTATGCTTTAGATCGAGAAACAAGCAAAAGAGCCCGAAAGCCAAAAGGAAAGGAACAATAATCGGAGCTATCTTCACAGCTGTTTTGTATTCGTCTTCTTTTTTAAGAATGAAATATAATCCTGCGAAAAAAAGGATACCTGCAGCTAATCCACCCAGAAACAAATAAGCAGGAATTTGCCATTCCCATATTTCAAGGTGAGGATCTATTAAGAAATTATTTCTGCCACTGACTATTATTTCTTCACGCATATCAGTCGATGTTTAAAAAAATTATCAAATCAAAAAATACAAATGAGGTATTGTACCTGCTTCAGGTATCAGAGTTTTATGTTTTCGTTTACTTAAAACCTTGCTTACATCAGAGTTTGGATCATCAAGATCGCCAAAGTACATACATTTAGTTGGGCAAACGTCTACGCAAGCCG
>CAYXJA010000090.1:0-3678 GCA_964465425.1 uncultured Prolixibacteraceae bacterium
AAGCTTCCTTATTTATAATCAATCCCTCTTGCGTGATTGGTTCAATCTTGTTGTATACTTCCCTGCCCTTTAATATTTCAACTGCCTTGTGTCCACTTTTATTTCCCCACATTTTATAGCTAACCCCATGCCCTACTGATGCTCCTTTGTATACCTGCGACTCATCGGTTACAAAAAGCGGAATGTCATTTTCATCTGCTATTTTAATAAGAACATTTAATGCATTACATACCACATTATCAGCAGATACAACAAATGCATCAATATCTTTTGCTGCTAAAGACTGCCCGACAAGGACCAAATCATTGACGTTGGTAACTGAGCCTTTTTCAACTTCAATATTGTTTTTAGCAAATTCATCAGCAAACCTTCCGGCTGAATATTCTGCATTGGGCTCGGCATTATTATATGGCATCCCTACCCTTTTTATCTCCGGTAATATTTCCTTCATTATTGATAAAAATCCGGATGTATTTAAGGGATCGTAAGTTCCGTATAAGTTTGACGGTATGGTCTTCATTTTTACCTGTTCAGGACCAAATGCAACTGTAAATACTACTGGTATATCTTCTATTAACTGTGAAGCACTAACCATACAGGGGGTACCACAAGTAATTATCATATCAACATTACTTGATTTCAAAGTCTGAAATATTGTTGGAAGCATCGACATGTCGCCCTGAGCATTACAATCAATTATTTTAATGTTGCTTTTATCTACAAATCCTGAATCACTTAAAACCTTGAATAATTCTTCTTTAGCCCCATTTAATGCAGGGTCATCAACTATTTGAACATAGCCTATTTTGATTTTGTCATTATCGTTTGAACAACAAACAGATAATACAGATAATACACACAATATCAATATTCTGACATTCTTCATACAAACGTTTATTAAGTATAAGGTTCAAATTAACAATATAAATTTAAAATATATTACTAATAAAACCATAAATTTCAACTGAATTACAAGCTTTTATTTCTATATTTTTTATAAAACTAATTTTTAAACTAATTTTGCCGACCAATATTTGAAAATAATAAACAATGTCTAAGGAATATACACTTAATTTTGAAGTTGATTTTGGTCCTGATGGCCAAAAACTTCTGCCTGTTGTCACCCAGGATTTTACTACTAAAGAAGTTCTGATTTTATCTTTTGTTAATAAAGAGGCTTTTGAAGAAACAGTAAAAAGCCGATATGCAACATATTGGAGCAGAAGCCGTAATGAATTATGGAAAAAGGGATTGACTTCAGGTGATATGTTAAGGATTGAAGAAATAAGAGTCAATTGTGAACAAAACTCTTTTCTGTTTTTAGTAACCCCGGAAGGTAAAGGTGCTTGTCACGCTAAAAAAGAAGATGGCATGCCTCATCATTCATGCTATTACAGAAAACTAAATATTGACGGTTCACTCGAAGTAATTGATAAATAATCAAAAGATGGAAGATACAAGATTAGTGATAGGAATGCCTGCCGGTTCACTGGCTAATGCAAGTCGTGGTGGAAATCTGATTAAACTGCTTGAAGATTCAGGCTTCAAAACTCAGGGATACGAAGAAGGTGGACCAAGTATTTTCAAAACAGTTAATTTCTTATACGGATGGGATGGTCGTCCACAGGAATTCAGCTCTCAGCTTGCATTAAATGAACTTGATGTTGCAATTGCAGGTGATGACTGGATTCAGGAAAGAATCATTGAATTTAAACTTGAATACAATACTGACATAAATCTTGAACAAGTCCTTCCATTGAATCGTGGTGGTGTTCGTCTTGTGGGTATAGTTAAAGGAGACACTCCTTTTGATAATACTGAAGAATACCTGGCTGATCTGGTTTCTAAAAAAGACATAATTACTGTTGTAACTGAAATGCCTTATCTTGCTCTGAATTGGGTCCGTGAGAACCTTAAAAAAATTGGTAAGATTGATGAATTCAACGATTTTTCTGTTCAGAAATATAAAACTCCTTCTAAAATTGATAAGGGAGTACTGATATATGAAACATGGGGTAAAACTGAATCAAAGGTTTTAAATGGAGGAGCTGACTTTGGACTTGAAATAACACAGTCAGGCAGCGCTATCCGTAATTATGGATTGAAAATTATTGAAACAGTATTCAAATCTCAAACCAGTATTTGGATCAATCCTTCATTGAAAAATGATGAAAAAAAGTATGATTTGCTTAAAATGTTCCTATTAAATATTTATGGGTCTATAAACGCTGAAAATAAAGTACTTGTATCCTTTAATGTTGCTAATCACAAACGGGATATCATTGACGATTATCTAGTTAAAAACAATCTTTTTGCTGATGAACCAACAATGAGCGTTGGAAAAACCCATACAGTTTATAGTATACAGGTTGAAACATACGGCAACAAATGCCCGCTTGCAATGATAAGATATGAACTTGCAAAACATGGAGCAACAAATATCGACACTTTGCCGATTCAATCTTCTATTCCTAGCATTGACACTATAAAGATTTAAATGGGCAGGATACTTGCTATAGATTATGGGAAGAAACGGACTGGAATTGCAGTTACAGATCCTTTAAAAATAATTGCCAATAAACTGACTACCGTTAATTCAAATGAGATTTTCAATTTTCTTGATGATTATTTCAGTAAGGAAAATGTTGAAAGTGTTGTAATCGGATATCCTGTAACATTAAACAATCAACCTTCTGAGTCATTAAGATATATTAACCCTTTCATGAAAAATTTTCAAAAAAAGTATCCAAACCTTAATCTTATTCAGGTAGATGAACGTTATACTTCCAAAATTGCATTTCAAACAATGATTGATGCCGGACTTAAGAAAAAAGACCGTCAAAACAAAGAACTGGTTGATGCTGTTAGTGCAACAATAATTTTACAATTTTATCTTGAACAACAAAAATTTAAAGACAAGTAATATGATAATGACAGTTACTGTATATGGAGACCCTCTATTAAGAAAAGTATCACAACCAATAGATAAGAATTATCCAAATCTTAAAGAATTGATTGACAATATGTATGAAACTATGTATTTTGCTGAAGGTGTAGGACTTGCTGCTCCTCAGGTTGGTCTTTCCATCAGATTGTTTGTTGTCGATGCTACCATGGCCGCAAGTGATGAAGAACCCGGATTAAAAGATTTTAAGAAAGCATTTATTAATCCTGAAGTTCTTTCTGTTTCAGGTGAACCCTGGGCTTTTGAAGAAGGTTGCCTCAGCCTCCCTAATATTCATGAAAATGTATATCGTGAAGAAGAGGTAGTAATAAAATATCAGGATGAAAACTTTAATGAAAAGACTGAAACTTACAATGGTTATGCTGCACGAATCATCTTACACGAATATGACCACCTGCTAGGGAAACTTTTTATCGACCATATTTCTCCTTTAAGAAAAAGATTGCTGAAAAGTAAGCTTACTGCCATCACAAAAGGAAATGTTAAAATAAAATACAAAATAAAAATTCCTAAATAAGTTCCTAAAGCTTTTTAAACGGTTTCAGCAATATTTCTATATAGCCATTAAACAATTTTTTAATTATTCACTAATAAGTACTTTTTGTTTTACATTTGGGCATGTCCCAAACTAAAAACATATTTGAAAGTATTCCATTACTTCGATTTGTAATACCTTTTTTTTCAGGTATTTTCATAGCTGAATATATCCGGAT